>NZ_JBNLYE010000288.1:0-5128 GCF_050172095.1 Bacillus sp. GMs2/2 | reverse complement strand
ATGGTAGTTTTTTTATTTCACTTCAAGTACAATAAAACAATACATACGTACATACAGGCGGGAAAAAATATGAACGAAAAATTAATTGAGAAAATGATTATAAAAAGTTTTCAGCAATATCAATGCAGTCCAATATCAAAAGAAGATCAGGAAATGCTAGTGAAACATATTCAAACGGTGACTCATTCAAATATTGAAATTGATTTATACGAGGAGATTGAGGATATTGTTTATGATTATGTGACTGGAAAACAATAAAAATAGGAGATTTCCATGTGGAAATCTCCTATTTTTTACTTAATGATTTACCTGCTACACGTTCAAATAAACCTGGGAATAAAGCATAAAGTTTCGGGCCAATTCCCATCCACTTCGGTAAGTTCACTTCACGTTTTTTCGTGTGCATCGACTTTACGATTTGTTCTGCTACGTATGTTGGTTTTAACATGTAACGTCCCATATTCTTTACATATGTACCAGATTGATCCGCTATTTCAAAAAAGTTTGTATCTATCGGACCTGGATTAATTGCTGTAACATAAATATCTGTATTCGCTAATTCCATGCGTAAACTATTCGTAAATCCTAATACAGCATGTTTCGTTGCTGCATACGCACTTGATTTCGGAGTTGCAATTTTTCCGGCAAGGGAAGCAATATTAATAATATGTCCTTCGTTCTTGTTTACCATATAAGGTAGTACCGCTTTCGTACATGCTACTAATCCAAATACATTTACTTGGAACATATCTTTCACTTCATCCATTGACGCATCTTCAAACGTTTTAAAAATACCAAATCCCGCATTGTTTACTAATATATCAATACGTCCCACTTCTTGTAATACCTTTGAAAAAACAGACTGTACTTCCATCTCTTCACTTACATCTAATACATAATAATAGCAAGGCGTATTATAAGTTTCTTTAATTTTGTCTACTAACGCTTGTAGTTTCTCTTCTGTTCGAGCCATTAATACTGGAGTCGCTCCCTGTGCTGCAACTTGCATTGCAACTTGCTCACCAATCCCACTAGAAGCACCTGTAATGACGATTACTTTATTTTGTAAACGTCCTGTCATTGCTGTCACCTACTTTGCATAATAAATCAATTGTTGCGATGACTCATCAATCATCACTTGTTGATTATATGCTAAATAGTCCAATTGTCCAACCGTTTCTGAAATAGTAAGTGGTAATTGTTCTTTATATAATACCGGAAATAGTTTTACACATACTTCAAATGCTGTCATTGGTTTTTCCTTTAATAACTCAAGCACTTTAAAAGCACGTGTTTCTTGCTTTTGTAATCTCGTTTCAATAAGTTGTTTCACATTTAGAACATCTTCCCCATGCCCTGATAAAATACGTGAAATATTCATTTCGCTTAAACGCTGTAATGTTTGATTATATTGTAGTAATGGGCGTGCCCGTTCTGTTTGCCCTTCATATGGTGGTTCTAGTATTGGATTCGAAGAAATATGACTGATGAGAGCATCTCCACCAATTAATATTCCATCAGATTCTCTATATAAAGAAATATGAGTAGAAGCATGACCTGGTGTTTCAAGTACTATAAATCCAGGCAAAGAATCAATACGATCTCCTTCTCTCACAGTATGCGTTAACGATCTATTACAAGAATATTTAAGTGTCCTCGTCGTCAATAACGACTCGTCTTTCAAAAATGCTGCTGGCACACCAAACTGTAAGGCCGTCTCTCTAAAAAATTCATGATACCGCTTTAAAAATTCTGGATTTTGTGTGATCCAAGGCTCATTCCAAGGATGTCCAATAATATTCGTCTTCTCAGAAAATATATTTAAAAGTCCACAATGATCTGCATGATGATGCGTAATGACTACTGTTTCAATATCTTCTAGCGTATGTCCTAATGCACCTAATTGACTTTCTAACGCATTCCTTGCCTCTTCTGTATTCGTCCCTGTATCAATTAATGTTAATGTCTCCCCCTCAACTAAAAACACATTCACAGTTTCCACTGCAAATGGTACAGGAATCTCCATTCGGTGAATCGCCGTCATGCTTAGCCCCCCTGTCTCTTTCCGGTTCAAAAATGAATACTTCTTCAGTTTACAACTTCTATATATATTTGTCATTATTTTCAGATAAAAAGAGGTGTTTCCTATAAAAAAACGAATGTATGTACATTTATAAGAATTTCTAACCAAAATTAAAGGAGGAACATCATGTCTATTCAAAACATTTCCTTTCTCGGTGCAGGCTCCATTGCCGAAGCTATTATTGGTGGCTTGTTACATGCAAATGTTGTTAAAGGTGAACAAATTACTGTAAGTAATCGTTCTAACGAGACAAGATTACAAGAGCTACATAAAAAATACGGTGTCAAAGGTACTCATAATAAAAAAGAATTGCTTACTGATGCAAATATTCTTTTTCTAGCAATGAAACCAAAGGATGTTGCAGAGGCGCTTACCCCTTTTAAAGAATACATAAATAATAACGTGCTTATTATTTCATTACTAGCAGGTGTTTCTACTGACTCAATTAGAAAACTACTTCAAAAAGACGTTCCAATTATTCGTGCAATGCCAAATACATCCGCAGCCATTTTAAAATCAGCTACCGCTATCTCCCCTTCAAAACATGCAACAGCGGAACATATTCGCATTGCAACATCTTTATTTGAAACGATTGGTCTCGTCTCTGTTGTAGAAGAAGAAGATATGCATGCTGTCACTGCATTATCCGGAAGTGGACCTGCTTATATTTATTACGTAGTGGAAGCTATGGAAGAAGCTGCAACAAAAATTGGTTTAAAAGAAGATGTTGCAAAATCACTTATTCTTCAAACGATGATTGGTGCTGCTGAAATGTTAAAAGCAAGTGACAAACACCCTTCTATTTTGCGAAAGGAAATTACTTCTCCTGGTGGAACTACCGAGGCAGGTATTGAAGTATTACAAGAACATAAATTTCAACAAGCACTTGTTTCTTGTATTACACAGGCAACGAAACGATCACATAATCTTGGAAAAACATTAGAACAACTAACAAAAGAAAAATAGAAAAAGGAGCTCAAGTTTATTTGAGCTCCCTTTTCTATAATTACACTTAGTTATTGTTCTTCCCAAAAATCTCTTCTTGCAGGCGACGACCAGTCGGCGTTGCTGCAAGTCCACCTTCTGCTGTTTCACGAAGTGCTACTGGCATCGTTTGTCCGATTCTAAACATTGCCTCAATTACTTCATCACATGGAATTGTACTCGTTACACCAGCTAATGCTAAATCTGCTGAGATCATCGCATTTGCAGCTCCTGCAGCATTACGTTTTACACAAGGTACTTCTACAAGTCCTGCAACAGGATCACACACTAAACCAAGCATGTTCTTTAATGAAATTGCCATCGCTGTAGCTGCTTGATCTTGTGTTCCACCAGCCATCTCAACTGCAGCTGCAGCCGCCATTCCACTTGCTGAACCAACTTCAGCTTGGCATCCTCCTGCCGCACCAGAAATACAAGCGTTATTCGCAACAACCATACCGAAAGCTCCTGCTGTAAATAAGAATTCAATCATTTCTTCACGTGTAGGCTGCAATTTTTCTCTTAGTGCAAATAATACACCTGGCACTGTTCCAGCAGACCCTGCTGTTGGTGTTGCACAAATAATTCCCATCGCTGCGTTTACTTC
Source organism: Bacillus sp. GMs2/2 (assembly GCF_050172095.1). Taxonomy (NCBI): domain Bacteria; kingdom Bacillati; phylum Bacillota; class Bacilli; order Caryophanales; family Bacillaceae; genus Bacillus; species Bacillus sp. GMs2/2. The sequence goes on along the minus strand of NZ_JBNLYE010000288.1, from coordinate 1,454 downwards.
ATTTGTTGCCACAGCTTTGCTTACTGCATCCAAAATCGTATCTCCAGATAAGCCTTTTCCACTCTTCATATACGCTTGAACTTTTACAGCATCTCCACCAGTTAAACCAGTTGGTGATTTCACGCCGCGAATACCACGTTCTACTGCTTGCTCCATCACTACTAAGTTCTTTTCCATACCAGCAATTACTTCTTCACGTGAAATACTTCTTGTTTCCATTTCACATTGAATCATAATTTCTGCGATTTTTACATTTTGTTCTTTAGCTTGCGCCACTAGTTCCGCTGCGTTCCGAAACATGGTGTGTCCCCCCTGCAATTATTCCATAATAGTTACTTGACAAATATTTTGTTGCGCTTTTATTTCTTCAATTACTTCATCTGCTAATAATTCATCTGTTTCGATGACCATAAGCGCTCTTCTTCCTTTTTCTTTACGAGATACACTCATTGTACTAATGTTAATCTCATGTTTCGCAAGGATTGAAGCTACCGCTGCAATAGCACCGAAGCGATCGTTATTTACAATAAGTAGTGCTGGGCTCGTGCCTGATAATTGAAGATCGAATCCGTTTAATTCTACAACTTCAATTTTACCGCCACCAATTGAGCAAGCAACAACTTCAATTTCATCTTCACCTTTATACAAACGAATTCTCGCTGTATTTGGATGAGGTGCATTGGCATCTTCTTCAATGAATTCCACTTCAATTTCGCGCTCTTTTGCTATTTCTAGCGCCTCTGGAATACGTAAGTCATCTGTTTCAAATCCTAATATTCCACCGATTAGTGCTACATCCGTACCATGCCCTCGATACGTCTTTGCAAATGATCCATATAACGAAATGCTTACTCTTTCTGGTTCATGACGAAACAGCTGGCGAGCAACTTGCCCCATTCTTGCCGCGCCTGCTGTATGTGAACTTGATGGTCCAATCATAACTGGACCGATAATATCAAATACTGAGCGATACTTCATCATAACTCCCCCTAAACCTCTATGAAAAAAATTTATTCTACTATTCTATTAAGCTGCTACATCTGTCGCTTTTCCAGTTGTACCACGAATTTGTTCTGCTATACGAATTGGATAGTTTTTGAATAAAAGTAATCCAATATAACCTGAAATAATACCAGTTATCATAATACATAAGAATCTTAGCATTATTTTCATTTAAAAATGATACAAGATAATCCACAATAAAGTCTGGTAGCAATCCAAAGTTTAACACAGAAGCCATTGCAAGCATAGCATAAACAAGTGATATAACCATTGCTAATGCAACTAAATTTGCACCTGCTATTCCGCCTAGACTACCTGCTGATGTTCTGAACTCTTTTAAAGAGTGGTGTACCAATTAAATCTCCACCACCTTATTAATAAAAAGCTTCTACTAAGGAACTTGCAATAGATACACTCGCTAATCATATCGTTTAGCTAAAAAGTGAAAAAGA
>NZ_JBNLYE010000287.1:0-5166 GCF_050172095.1 Bacillus sp. GMs2/2 | reverse complement strand
ACAGTGAGTATGTACAATAGCTTGTAGCAAACGCCCAAGTGTAAGAAAGGGCGGATAAACCATTCTTTTCTTCATATACATATAGAAAATGAGAAAGAAAGTGAGGGTTGCATATGGCTGCTTGGGTAATTTGGTTTATAATAGCTGGTATTTTATTTATCGCAGAAATGTTGTCGATTACATTTTACATGCTTTGGCTTGGAATTGGAGCTGTTGTCGGAGGTCTTATTGCTTTGTTTGCTCCTGATGCACTACTGTTACAAGTTACTGTTGGTGCAATTGTAAGTTTAACTTTGACATTCTTTACGAAAAGAATTTCAAAAAACTTTCGAGAAGCAAAAGGTTTTACTGATACAGTAGATATGCTTGTTGGTAAAAAAGGGATTGTTATGCAAGCGATTACAAATGAAGCGAATGGTATTGTGAAAGTGGATGGAGATACTTGGACAGCTATTGCAGATTCTTCAATTGATGCTGGAGAAAAAGTCGTTGTTATAAAGAGGCATAGTACTATATTACAAGTGAAAAAGGAGAGTGAATAAATATGGTAGCATTAACGTTAACGATTATATTCGCACTAATTGTAGTTACATTTATCGCATTAACAATTAAAATTATTCCTCAGCAAAAAGTTGGGGTTGTTGAAAGATTTGGTAAGTTTCAACGTATCATGCACCCAGGGTTAAATATTTTAATACCAATTGTAGATCGTGTTCGTGTATATCATGACTTACGTATTCAACAAACGAATGTACCACCGCAAAAGGTAATTACGAAAGATAATGTTCAAGTAGAAATTGATACTATTATTTTCTATCAAATTGTTGAACCAGAACTTGCGACATATGGTATTTCAAACTATGAATATGGTGTTCGTAATATTACTTCAGCAACGATGCGTCAAATTATCGGTAAAATGGAACTGGATGAAACGTTATCTGGTCGTGAAAAAATTTCAACAGAAATCCGCTTAGCGCTTGATGAAGCAACAGAAAAATGGGGCGTACGTATTGAACGTGTCGAAGTTGTTGATATTAACCCGCCAAAAGATGTGCAAGCATCAATGGAAAAACAAATGAAGGCTGAGCGTAATAAACGTGCGATTATTTTAGAAGCTGAAGCAGCAAAACAAGATAAAGTCCTTCGTGCTGAAGGGGAAAAGCAAAGTAAAATTTTGATGGCTGAAGGGGATAAAGAAGCGCGTATTCGCGAAGCTGAAGGTATAAAAGAAGCAAAAGAATTAGAAGCGCAAGGGGAAGCAAGGGCAATTGAAGAAATCGCAAAAGCAGAACAAAATCGTATTGAATTGCTTCGTGAAGCGAATTTGGATGAGCGTATACTTGCTTACAAATCATTTGAATCATTAGCTGAAGTTGCAAAAGGACCAGCAAATAAAGTCTTTATTCCGTCTAATGCAATTGAAACACTTGGTACTCTTGGGGCAATTGGAGAAATATTTAAAGAAAAACAAGTGAAGAAACTACCTTCAAATGATACAGGAAAAGAACAATAAAAGTGAGGAAGAGAAATGGGATACCATTTCTCTTTTTTTGCGTATATTCCGAAAAGCTTGTACATATCCATGTATAAAGAAGGTGATGCAGTGAAAAAGTATGCAACTCGAATACATGGGAAGAAACTGATTTCGTTACTCCTTTTATATGCGCTAATAGTAATTATGATAGCGTCGATTTTGACGTCATTTTTACATACAATGAAATCGAATTATGCAAATCAATGGTTTGGAAAAGTATCGATGCAAGGTTTTGTTCAAATGATAGAAAGTGAGAATCGCTATTACGGATTTGATTATTTTAAGAAGAATAAAAGAGAGTCAGTTGGAAATTTAATGTTCTCTATTGCGACAGATTTGAAAATTAAAGATTTAAGAACATTCGTCGGTAAAGAAGTACCTGGTATGTCAAAGTATTATTCTAATATTATCGTAGCTGGTGAAGGGACAAACTTGACGAATATCCCAAATGAATCTAGTGTACCGATTGAAGAAGTAACGAAAGAAAGGGAAGTAGCAAAAGATAAAGTTACAGAAGCGGAAAAGAATAATCCGGTTCAGAAAAAGAACGGAGCGAAAAAAGGTGAAAGTGCAGTATATATTTATCATACACATAGCTGGGAATCCTTCTTTCCATTATTACCAGGGGCTACGGATCCATCAAGTCCAGATGTAAATGTGTCTTTACTAGGGAAACGTATGAAAGAGCAACTTGAAGGACAAGGAATTCCGGTAGTTCACGATAAAACGAATATGGGGGATTTATTAGCGAGTAAAAAATGGAAATGGCCGCAATCATATAAAGCGTCTCATGAATATGTAAAAGAAGCATTAGCACAAAATAATAAAATTGCGTTTCCAATTGATATACACCGTGACGATCAGCGTAAGAAAGTAACAACAAAAGTAATTAACGGAAAATCGTATGCAAGATTATATTTTATAATTGGGATGGAAAATGAAGGCCGTGCTGAAAATGAAAAAATTGCAAGAGCCATCAATAGTTATTTAGATGAAAACTACTACGGATTAAGTAGAGGGATTTTTCCAAAGTATAAAAAAGATGGAAATGGCGTTTATAACCAAGATTTATCGAAAAATGCGATGTTAATTGAAGTTGGTGGTGTTGATAATACGTTAGATGAATTATATAACACAATTGATGTGTTAACAGAAGCGTTTAGTAAATATTATTGGAATGATGCGGAAAAAGTGAATGGATGAGGGACGGGAGACCGTTCCTTTTTTATTTTGGAATCTTAAAAAGTGATATAATGGAATTTTATGAATGTTAAATAAAGGGAGAGAGAAACATGCAAATACTACTAATACGCCACGGAGAATCAGAAGCTGATATTTTACATGTGCATGAAGGTCGAGCTGATTTTGAGTTAACTGACAAAGGGAGACAACAAGTACAAAGACTTGTACAGAAAGTGAAAAAAGATTTTGCGCCAGATTTCATTTGGGCAAGCACATTAAAACGCGCTCGTGAAACGGGTGAAATATTAGCAGAAGCAATTGGTTGTCCAATTCAATTAGAAGAGGAATTAATGGAGTTTAATAATGGAGTGCAAGCAGGCTTATCATTTGAAGAAGCAAAGAAATATCCAGAGCCAAAGTTTCTTCATGACCGTTTTGAAAACGGAGAATCATTTATTGAGTTTCGAATGAGAATAGAAGGAATCTTTTCTAAAATTATGATAGAGAATACATATGATCGAATTGCAATTGTTGCCCATGGAGGCGTAATTAATAGTCTATTACGTGCATTTTTCAAAATGCCAATTTCAATGGACTACTATTTCAAAATGGGAGATACGGGAATAAGTTTAATTGAAATTGAGGGTGAACAAAAAACGGTGCATTTCATTAATGATACGAATCATTTGGACGGGATGTAAAGACTTATGTACAAAGTTGTATTTTTCGATGTTGACGGTACGTTATTAAGTGAGATTGATAGAAGCATGCACGAAAGTACAAAAGAAGCGATACGAAGGTTAATAGATAAAGGAATTCACGTAGTTGTTACAACTGGAAGACCGTATAGTTTATGCTCACAATTTAAGGAACTAGGTATAAATACGTTTATTTCAGCAAATGGTGCACATATAAAATGTGGGAAAGAAGTTATACATAAATCAGTACTTTCAAGCGAAATCGTTCATGATATTTCAAATTTTGCTGAATTACATGGTCACAGTGTTTCTTACTTTACAGAAGAATTTGCAATGAATAATATTGCTTCCAAAGATGAACGTGTCATGCGAGCGTTAAATGAAACTTTAAATTTAGAGCGGTATCCTGACAAAGTTAGAAACTTATCAGATGAGATGTATTGCATATGTCTGTATGCTGATGATACAGAAGCTCAAAAATTCATTGAAAGATATCCAGCACTTACGTTTGAGCGTTTTCATGGTTACGTTATAAATGTATTGGAAGATAGTAAAGTATCGAAGCTAACTGCAATTCAAAAAGTATTGGAACATTTAAACATTAGTAAATTAGAAGCCGTTGCTTTTGGCGATGGTGGAAATGATATTGAGATGTTGCAGTATGTAGGATTAGGAGTTGCGATGGGAAATGGTGGAGAGGAGTTGAAGAGAAGGGCTGATTTCGTTACAACGAAGGCGAGTGAAGGCGGAATTTCTTATGCCTTAAAGAAGTTGCGAATTATTTAAAACTAATAGTTAGTCAGTGTGAAAAATCCTGTTTTAATAATGGCTTTTGTTAATATGTATACTGTTTTAGGGAATTATTTGAGCTCTCCTACTTACAATTTAACTGCAGAACAAATCCTTTATTTTCGCTTAGCAGGGCTGTTTGGTATGTTGCTGTCACCACTTGCAGGTCTTTTAACAAAGAGGTTTGAAGTAAGGAAAGTTCTTCAAGGGGGATTGTTGATTGTTATTTTTAGTCTAAGTTCAATGGGCTTTGTTTCAGATCTATCTCTACTTGTAATGATGAGTGTCTGTTTTGTAATAGGTATTGCTATATCCGTTCCGTCTTTAGTTTCTCTTGGAGGTCAATTAGGAGGGAAAGCAAGGGGAATATACTTTTATTTTTAGGTACTAGTATAGGACCTATCATTTCTATTTATCTTATGAAAATAGGAGGTTATGCTCAAACATTTATTTTATTAGGAATGATACTTTTTATTGGTTTTGTAGCTTCTCTATTTATAATTAATGAATGAGTGGAAAATCACTCAAATAAAGGAATGCGAGGATCTTTCATATGCTCGCATAATAAAATATGAATTTGTCCACGATGATGATAAAAGTGTGCAACGATTTCAAGTAACCATTCAAATCGCGAATAAGAAATCCCCCAATAGGCAGTCATAACTTTTGCTAATTCTATTTGGGAGTAGGAAAGAAATGTTTTAGAGAGAAGGTTGTATCCTTCAATCATCGTTTGTTGCATGTGAGCAACTGTTACGGGCGTATGTTCTATATAAAAGGTATGTAATTCTTTTTCTGAAATACCATTTAAAATGAGTAAATCAGCATGACAAATAAGAGAAAGATGTGCACACATTTCAAATAATGATCGTTTTGAGTGAATCGGTTGTATTTTTAAATCGTTTTCACTATATTGGTTAAGCATATAAATAGAAGTATCAATAGCAACTTTTAGTTGATGCA
>NZ_JBNLYE010000286.1:0-5167 GCF_050172095.1 Bacillus sp. GMs2/2 | reverse complement strand
AATGAAGCGAGGGAGCGAAATGAGACAGAAAAAGGAGCAGAAAAAACTATCGAAAAAGAAAAAGACTCATATTCCATTTCGGTTAAATGTACTATTTTTTATTGTCTTTCTTTTATTTTCAGCTATTATAATTCAATTAGGTAAAGTACAAATCATTGATGGAGAAACGTATAGAAATGAAGTAAATAAAAAGGAAGATGTAACGGTAAGCACTCCCGTTCCTAGAGGGAAAATGTTTGATCGGCAAGGTCACGTTATTGTAAATAATAAACCATTGCGAACCGTTACATATACGAAAATGAGAGGAGTAGACTCGAAAGAAGTTTTACAAGTAGCAAGAGATTTAGCTAAGCTAATTGAAATGTCGCAAGAGGACATAGACAAGTTAACAGAAACAGATAAAAAGGATTTTTGGATGCAGTTAAATGAAAAGCGGGCAGCAGCGAAAGTAACGAAAGAAGATGAGAGTAAATTTAGAAAGCAGGAGATAGAAGGGAAAGAATTAGATAAAAAAGTTGAAGAGTTACGTAGGGAAAGAATTACACAAGAAGAATTAAGTGAACTTTCAAAAGAAGACCTAGAAGTACTAGCCATTAAAAGCAAAATGAATGCGGGATATAAAATGACGCCGCAAATCGTTAAAAAAGATGTAAGTCAAAATGAATATGCTGTCGTTAGTGAAAGGTTGGCAAGTTTACCGGGGGTAGATACAACAGTAGATTGGGAACGTGAATACCCAAATGATAAAATACTGCGCTCTATACTAGGTAGCGTTTCTAATGAAAATGAAGGGTTGCCAAGAGAACAATTAGATTATTATTTAGTTCGTGATTATAATCGAAACGACCGTATTGGTAAAAGTTACATCGAAAAACAATACGAAGATGCACTACACGGAACGAAAGAACAGTCTAAAAATATTACGGATAAAGCAGGGAAGATTGTTCGAACAGAAAAAGTGACTGAAGGAAAAAGTGGAAATAACTTGATGTTAACAGTCGATATGGATTTACAGAAAAGAGTAGAGGGAAGCCTTGAAAAGAATTTACGAGCCTTTCATGCTGCAGAGCCGATGATGGATCGTGCGTTCGTAGTAATGATGAATCCGAAAAACGGTCAAATTTTATCAATGGCAGGAAAGAAAATTGTAAATAAAGATGGCGGTATGCAAATAGAAGATTATGCATTAGGAACGATGACAAGTTCTTATGAGTTAGGGTCAACTGTAAAAGGTGCTACTTTATTAACTGGATATCAAACAGAAGCGATTAAGCCGTATACACATTTCTTTGATGCACCAATGTATTTTAAAGGAAGTTCTAAGCCGAAGAAATCGTGGAAAGAATTTGGGGATATTGATGATTTAAGAGCTTTGCAAGTGTCATCGAACGTTTATATGTTTAATACGGCTTTAAAAATGGCAGGCATTAATTATGTCCCAAACAATCCATTAGACATTAAACAAGAAACATTTAATAAAATGCGCTACTATTTTAGACAATTTGGCCTAGGTGTGTCGACTGGTATTGACCTGCCAAATGAATCAATTGGTCAAGTAGGTAGAACTGATAACATACCCGGATTTTTACTTGATTACGCGATTGGACAGTATGATACATATACGCCGCTTCAGCTTGCACAATATATTTCAACCATTGCAAATGGCGGTTACCGAATGAAACCACAAATTGTACAAGAAGTTAGAGAGCAACCGAATAGACCAGAGGATGTAGGAAAAGTCGTTCGGTCGATTGAACCAGTTGTATTAAATCGAGTGGATATGGACACTTCGTACATTAATCATGTAAAAGAAGGATTTAGAAGAGTTTTTCAAGAAGCTGACGGAACAGGTACCGGAACGTTTAAAGGTCTACCATATAAACCAGCGGGAAAAACAGGAACAGCTGAGACAGTATATGGTGGAGAAAGTGATATTGGAAGAGATGAGAACAACAACCGAAAAAAATGTTATAATTTAACTCTTGCCGGTTATGCACCATATGATGCTGATCCGGAAGTAGCTTTTTCAGTTGTTGTACCATGGGTGAATGATGATAAATCAGGAATTAATTCTGCGATTGGTAAAGAAATTTTGGATGCGTATTTTGAGTTAAAAACAAATAGATCAAATGCAAATTCAATTCCAGTAGAACAACCGAACAAGGCACAGTAAAAATAGTATCACTGCATGGAAACATATTGTGCAGTGATATATTTTTTGAGTTAAAAAGCGCTTTATAAGGTGGGAATGGATATGAAAAAGGAGATTAAGAGAGGCTGGGGCAAGTACATACTATTTATATTGGTGATAGTCATAGGCTACCATTCTTTTACTTTATGTAAGGTGGAAGGGGAATCGATGCAGCCGACTTTATATGAAGAAGATTACGTATTTGTAAATAAAGCAGTAGTACGTCTTTCTAATTTACAACACGGAGAAATTGTCATTATAAAGGAAGCGGATGAATCGAAATATTATGTGAAACGTGTAATAGGGCTTCCTGGTGATGTAATTAACATAACGAACGGAAAGGTATATGTGAACGATAAAAAGCAAGAAGAACCATATACAAACAAAGATTTATTTAACAACACACAAGTGTTTTATAACTTTCAAAAGACAAAAATTCCGCCAAATAAGTTATTTGTAATGGGAGATAACCGCGAAGTAAGTAGAGATAGTCGAAATGGCTTAGGATATATTGAAGAAGATAACATAATTGGCAAGGTGGAATTTGTATATTATCCTTTTTCAAAAATGAAAATAATAGAATAAGTGGGAGAGGAGCAAAACCCCACTTATTAAAGTTTCACTTTATTTTCTTTAAAAAACCTTTTGGATTAAATGATATGAAAAATTTATGTTTAGACTCGTCGATTATGAAGTTATTATTTTTAGTTAAAAACTCATCCACAGCCTCCATCGGGCCAGGACCCCAATCGGGAAGAAGCGGATGTCCATTAATGGAGGTATCTTCTACAATCATATAACTGCCAGTAGTGACGATAGATTTATATAGTAATAGTTCTTTGGATACATGCTCTTTACTATGATCAGAATCTAAAATAACTAAAACCACATCATCAGGTTTGCGCATGCTTACTATTGTTTGGATGGCCTGCACAGAAACAGAAGATGCTGTTAAATACGTAATCCGATTATGTGATGGTCGATTTGGCTGCGGAGTTATATCGATAGTAAGTACGTGACCTTTTCCAATTAAATCTAACATAGAAGCTAAATACAGTGCACTACCACCGTGAAAAGTCCCGCATTCAATAATTAAATCGGGCTTTAATTCATAAATGATTTCTTGATACAAAAAGAGATCAGAGGGAAGTTTACAGATTGGAACCCCGAACCAGTGTGTATCGTTTAACCATACGAGGCTGTTGTAATATTGGTTTAGAAATTCATTGTTTATATTATCGATTTTAAATTCTCCTTTCTAAAAAGGATTCTCTCGTTTGACGTAAAGTGTTTACGCATGAAAGTTGTACTATATATTATGTAGTAAGGAATTGTAAGGCGAGTGTTTTTACTTGAAAATAAGCCAAATAACTCATGTGGAAAATGAAAGGAAATGATCGTATGTACAAATACACAATTTGCTTTATTAGAAAAAGCGATAAAATACTGCTATTAAATAGAAATAAAAAGCCGAATATGGGGATGTGGAATGGTGTTGGAGGAAAAATAGAAGATAATGAAACGCCATACGAAGGAATAATTAGAGAAACATTTGAGGAAACGGGCATAGAACTTTCAAGTGTAACGTATAAAGGGACTGTTGATTTTAAAGGTAAAGATGAGCCCAAGGCTAGTGAAGGAATGTATGTGTTCGTTGCTGATTTGCCAGATGGAATGCAAATGAATACACCATTACGTACGGCTGAAGGTCTATTAGAATGGAAAGAAATTGATTGGATATTAGATGGTGATAATAGAGGAGTAGTTAGCAATTTACCAAAATACTTACCGACAGTATTAACAGAAGAAAATAAGTTAGAACATATGTTTACGTATGATAACCGGAATATTATTCATTACACAACTGCATGTTTGACAGAAGATGATGCGAACAAGCGATATGAAAAACAACTCATTTCTCAATAGAAGAGGAAAGTGAAAAATCACGTTTTTGCTCTTATCATATATGCGAGGTGATTATATGTTTCAGAAATACAATTCATTGGTCATAATTGTAATATGCATGATATAACTTTTCTTATTATGAAAGAGTAGAGAACATATGTAAACGGAGCAAAAAGGAGGTGGCTTTGCCACCTCTTTTTGTTAGCTACAAATCGCCTTAATCATAAAACGATGTTGCTTCACATCAAAATAACCTTTTTGTAAGATGATTTCATGTATACGATATAATTCCTCACAATATCTTTCAACAGTAAAATCAGGAATTTGCCACGGAATTGCTTTTAAATAATAGACGATAGCGCCAATGTCATAAAAGCGTTGGAAAGGGAATTCCTCTTTTGCATCTAAGATAGTAAATCCATTTTGCTTTAACTCACTGCATGCGGTTTCGAGAGACCAACTTGCAAATTCGCTATTTAGTGGTGAGCCAAACTGCTCATTAAGTTCCGCGCAATCAAGACCGCCAACTTGTTGTGTAAGAAAAACGCCACTTGGAGAAAGAATTCTGTTTACCTCAGAAGCAGCATACGATTCATGTTGATTTATAATTAAATTAAATTGACCATCTTGAAATGGCAAAGCAGTATCATCGGTCACTTCTACAACGGTAACCCCTAAAGGCTCTAATTTCTTTCGAGCAATTGGCACATTTGGAGCGTAGCCCTCAGTAGCGAATATAGTTGACGGGAACGGTTGTAACATAGATAAAAACTCTCCGCCGCCAGTACCCATATCGAGCATTGATTCTGCACGTTGCATAAGCTGAAAAGCAGTACTGCCGTATGACCACGATAAAGGCTCGCTCTTCATTCGACCTGTTTCTGAAATGAAAGAAAAATCCCAGCCGCTAAAATGTGTATTTGCACTTTCTAATAAAGTTAAAAATAATGGATCACGTTTCATAATTATGTCCTCCTATTTTTTTAATGGATGATATGATGAGAAAAGAAAAAGGGAGGACCTCTTATTAAAGTGGAACGGTTTTATGTTTCGTGTTCGAATAGATTCATA
>NZ_JBNLYE010000285.1:0-5201 GCF_050172095.1 Bacillus sp. GMs2/2 | reverse complement strand
GAATTGAGAGAAAAAGAAAAATGGTGCAACATACATTATCATTTCTAAAAATTCATCATGATAAAGGAATTAGTAGCTTAGATGTTGTCCATCCAGGTGAATTAGCATATTTAAGGATTAAACAAGGTAAGAAGATTGAAGCGAGAAAACTATTAAATCAATTAAATGAGAAGAATGGAAGATTAACAGACATACAGACTGCATATTTAGGTTTAACATATGAAGGTACAAAAAAAGAAGAGTTAATGAAACGTTCTCTTTTGATGTGTCAAAAATCAGGGAATATATTCTATTCGTATTTACCAAAAATACACTTGGGTTTAATTTGAATAATTGGTATAATTATCTTCGGAAAGAGGTGAAATAATGAAAAAAATAATTACAATCATTCCTGCGCTATTAATAGCTGCTACATTATTCATTAACACTGATTCTATAAAAGAAAAGCCTAGTACAAATAATTCAAAACCTACAATTCAACACATGATGGTTGACCCTGGTGGCGGCTGGTAAAATACATAATAAAGGTATATATATTACAAATGACATCGTCTTAATTGACGATGTCATTTGTAATTTTAGGAGAAATTTCTTTTTTTACTGAAAGAAGAAAAAAGAAATTATTGTAAAAAAAATCCAAAAACAAAAAGAGGGAGATCGAAGAAGATGAAGGGTAAAGAAGGGGAAGTTAATCTAATTAAACAAGCTTTATTACTTTTGCAAGAAGAAGATAATCCAAAAGAGAAATTATTTTCTATTTGTTTGAGTGAATCCAAAAAAGAAAAAGTCATGTAAAAAAGACTATCTAACTTTCTTGGATAGTCTTTTTATACTACATATTTCCTTTAGATTTCTCGTAGTTCACAAACATCTCTAATTGCTCTAATGCTTTTTTTCGTTGTTCTTCAGGTAAGTCATTAATGATTTGAAGAATTTCGTGTGCTTCTTTTGTTAACTGTAAGTCTTCGCCCGCTGTTAAATCTGGTGAATCAGATAAACCTAACAAATAATCTGTTGTTACTTTTAAATAATTTGCTATCTTCTGAAGTGTACGTGTACCGGGTGCTTTTTTTCCCTCGACATAATTATAAACAGAAACATGACTAACACCAATTGCGTCAGCTAACTGTTGTTGGGTGATGCTCTTCTTTTCAATTAATGATTTCAATCTCTCATGACTAAACATAATAAAAAACACCCCAAGTTTATTTTATATGAAATTATTTTTTCTTAATTACTATTATGGTGTCACACTGTCATTATATATTAACTATCAGTTAAGTGGAAAGGTAATTTTTTTGGAAAAAGTTTTGGGAAACACTTGAACTTAACTTTAGGTTAAGTTATTATGTAATTAACAACAAAAACGGAAGAGAGGAGTTGTTTATGAAAACTCTAAAGCAGCTACGTGTAGAACAGGGATATACATGTAAGGAAGTAGCTGAAGCCGTTGGTATTACTGAAGTTTATTATTGGTATATAGAAAACGGGAAGCGTCGACCTTATTATGATTTAATTGTGAAAATTGCTGAGTTTTTTAAAGTGAAGTTAGATGCAATTAAAATTTTTTGCCCATAACTTAACTTTTAGTTAAGTTATGGTTGGTTAAGTGAATTAGAAAGGAGCAAAACAAAATGGGATTAGATCAAATCATTAAAGAGTCAATCCGCGAAGTTGTTCGCGAAGAAATTCAAGCAGCTTTAGCTTCATTCCAACAACAATCACAACCAAACAAGGTAATGAGGGTGAAAGAAGCAGCTGCATACCTCAATATAGCAGTTTGTAGAATGTATGAATTAGCAAATCACCCACATTTTCCAGTGATCAGGGAAGGACGTAAATTACTTTTCTTGCAAAAGGATTTAGAAGCTTGGCTTGAAGCACAAAAGGAGGTGATTTAGTGGAAGATATAACCTCATTAGCTATATTAGCGATATTAATTGCATGTGGTTCATGTTTGTTTTACATAACTTATGAACCGATAAAACAATGGGCTTGGAGTGATGTGAAGCAAAGTAAAAAGACCCATTGCAGTGGTTCCTTTTCAAAAAATAAGTTGTTATAAGTATACCACGGAAAATAGAGAGATGGCACATTGGTTTTATGAAAAGGAGTGAAAACTATGAACACAAAGGTATTACACATAGGGCAAATAAATTTTCGTGGCAATGTTATAGATCATGGATGGTTTAAAACACTTACATTAGATAATGGTAAACCTAATATTGTTGCAATTACTATCTTAGGAGAAATTGTTTATTGGTATAAACCTACTGAAGTAAGAAGTGAAGAATCTAGTCAAGTTCAATATAAGCAAAAGTTTAAGGCAGACACGCTTCAAAAGAGCTATCAACAATTAGCCGATTCATTTGGATTTACAAAAAGACAAGTAAAAGAAGCGTGTGACTTTCTGAAAGAACGTGGACTTATAAAAATTGAGTTTAGGACAATTCTTGTTAACGGAACTAGGTGTAATAACGTTATGTATGTTGAACCTGTACCTGAAATGGTTCAGAAAATATCCATTATGTATTGGGGAAATGGTACCCCTCCTACACTGAAAAGTAATAGCCCTGTTACTTTAGAAAGCAAGAGGGTCTTACATTCTAAAGCAATACCCTTCTACGATAAAACGGAAGAGTCTCTTACACTAGAACGTAAGACAAATACAGAGATTACTACAAATATTACTACAAATATAAATGATGATGATGATGATGCTTCAACTCAGAAATTAATTGATCAAGAATTTAAAATTAGTTACAACTTTTTACTTGAAAAGGGAATTCCTTTAAGTGAAATTGCAATTCAAGAATTAGGTGAGTTTTGCGATAGATTCGGTAATGAATTAGTTATTCACGCTGTTAATAAAGCAATTGATGAAAATGTACCAAAGTGGAGATATATCCGCAGTATTTTAAGTAGTTGGGAAAAGGAAAAAGTAAAAACATTAAATGATATTGCAGCTTTAGATACTCGATTTGAAATGAGTAAGAAAAACAATAAACGTACTGGTAAAGGTTATTCCAAACGAACGGAAGTTATACCGGATTGGTTACGCAAACAAGAAGAACAAGAGCCAATACAGCAGCCACAGCAAACTCAAAGCGATGATTTTGAAAATAATAAGAAACGTTTGGATGAGATTCTAAATAAATATAAAAATACTAAAGGGGAGTAAGCTATGAAAAACACAGGTGTTGCAAGAAAAGTGGACGAGCTAGGTCGTGTAGTAATTCCAGTAGAGTTACGCAGAACTTTAGGTATTACCGAAGGAACGGCACTAGATTTTCATGTCGATGGTGAAAACATCGTTTTAAGAAGACATGAAAAGTCATGCTTTGTAACGGGTGAAGTTTCTGAAAACAACATAGAGTTGCTAGGTGGCCGAATGTTTTTAAGCAAGGAAGAGGTAATTGAATTACTGGATCTTATTCAGAAGAGTGGGATGGCACATGCCTAAGCAACTAAACATTTTCGATGTAGAGCCAACAATTTGTGAGTTCGATGTAATGAAGGCAAATGTGAAGAGAGGAACTGGACGTACTAAATACGCTGATGTACGCGTCCGAGTTCCAACGAATGCAAAGTGTACGGATGAATTACCATGCACAACTAAACAAGATGATCGTTATGACATCTTTGAACAATATGTAATGGCTATTTGGAGATTTCAAAGAGCTGTAGATAAGTTTTTCAATTGGGATACAGCTGAAGAATTGTGTAAGGCAGCAAGGGATAAAAAAGAAATAATTCCGATAAGGGTTTATTTAGGAAGTGGCTTTAAACCTGATGTTGTTGAGTACATGAGGTAGTAAAAGGGAGATGGACATATGAAAAAAGTAGAAATTGATGTTAGTAATAACAAGCTTTTAATAGTAAAGGATGGAAATGTTACAGCATTCAATCCACCGGAGAGCGGTTTTGGTGAACAAGTTGCTGTTTGGATAAACGGTAAAGTTGATCGTGTAGATACTAAGTTTACTGAAAAGATAAAATGATTAATTTTAGAAAGTGGGTTCGCTTATGAGTGTAGCAAGAAATCATAAAGCGATGAAGGAATCACGGTTAAAAATATACATCGCTTTAGAAGAAGCTAACTTCATTTGGGATGAAAGAGATGTAGTACGTTTTCGTGAAATGTGGAGTCAAGGTATGAGTTTGCCGAAGATGGCAAAAGCGTTAAGGAGACACCAAGCGGAAGTTGCGCTTCTTGTAATAGATCAAGCTGATAAGTATTTAATTAAAAATCGTCCAATAGGATTAGGGATTTGCTAAATAGGAAGGGGAAATCAAAATGAACATTATGGAAAATGGTGTATTAGAAGCAACTAAATTAATGAGTGAAGCAAAAAATGAGGAACAAGTTATAATTGAAGCTACAGTTTTACAGATTGCAAGTATCTTATCGATTGATGAATTAAATCATTATCAAGAAGCAACATTACGTACTTGGAATAACAAAACGGACTTTGATGGACGATTATCCAATGCGGCTTTAGGACTTACAGGAGAAGCTGGTGAAGTTGCTGATATTGTTAAAAAGGCAATTTATCATGGGTATGGTTTTCAACCATCGCATTGTCCAGGAGAAGAGGACGGAAACACTTATAAATTAGCCTTAGAGCTTGGGGACATTATGTATTATATATCGATTATGGCGCACGAACTTGGTTATACTTTACAAGATATTGCTGAAATGAATATCGCAAAATTAGCTAAAAGATATCCGGATGGATTTAGTCGAGAAGCAAGTCAAGCACGTGCCGATATAAAGTAAGACCAAATTTGAATTTTGTAGAAAAAGAGCACTATTAGAAGAGTGCCCAACTTCAATTCGCAGGAGTATTATGAGGAAACTTAAGTAGGTGGCTTAAGTTTCTCTATAATAATTATGAACCTATGATTATAAAAATGTCTATATTTTAGAGGAGAGTTAGGGAGTATTTGTATACAGTGAAATCCTTTTTGAAAATATCTTCAACTAATTGAATGGTTTCGGAGTCATAAAAACTTCCATATGTTGGGAGTCGTGGGAATAGAGGGTCAGTAATATCAGCATCTGCATAGTTACCTTTAAAAATAGTGATCCCACTTTGATGATGCCATGACTTAGTTAATATATCTAAAGGGGACTTCTTTAAGCCATATATATTCTCTAAATTTGAGATTTCAGAAGAGAAATTTTCAAGGTGAATATA
>NZ_JBNLYE010000284.1:0-5213 GCF_050172095.1 Bacillus sp. GMs2/2 | reverse complement strand
CAAAACCGTCACGAAATGTGTCGAAAAATATATTGTCACTATACCATTTATTCTGTATATTTTTAAAAAAACATATACATATTGGGGAGATAATTTGATGAGCAAAAAATTATTAAAAACAGCTACAGCATTAACAATTATGGGTGGGGTGTTATTCTCAGCAGAGAGTAATAGTGTAAAAGCGGAAAGTGCACCGTTGCAAAAAGCAAATACAATTGTATTTAAAGATGTACCAAAAGGACATTGGGCATATGAGGCAATTCATGAATTAGCGGAACAAGAAATAATTTTGGGATATGGCGATGGAATATTCGGTTTTGGGGATAATGTAACACGTGAGCAAGTTGCAGCTTTAATTTACCGTGTGTTTGATATGGAAGAACAAGATGAATATGAAAACCCATATGGAGATATCGATGAAAATTCAACAAGCTTTATTGAGGAGATATTGGCTCTAACGGAAATCGGAATTTTCCAGGGAGACGAGAATGGAAACTTTAGACCGAAGGCGACGTTAACGCGTGCGGAAATGGCACAAGTTCTTACGAATGCTTTTGACCTACAGGCAAAGGGATCTCATAACTTTAATGATGTTTCAGCAAATTCATGGGCAACGAATGCAATTAGTGCAGTACAAACAAATGGTATTACAATGGGAATCGGAGAAGGTAAATTCGGTCCGTCTATGAAGGTAACGAGAGAACAATACGCACAGTTTTTACATAGAGCAATATTGCATGATATGGAACAAGGGCAGTAATAAAGTTTAACTAGTCAAAGTGAAATTCAAAAATAATACAAAAAGGTCGTTGTTGTATAACAGCGGCCTTTTTTGTATGAAATAAAGCGCGAAAGAATGGCGTTTTGAAAAAAAACGAAATGAATTTTCAAAAAAAACTTCCTTTTCTGAAGATTTGTTATATAATATAAAACATGAAATCAAATCTGTTATAAAACAGTTTAAGAAGGGGATGCTAATATGTCGACGCAAACTTCACGGGTTACACTCGTTGGAGAAATGTTACCAGCGTACAGCGAAATATTGACACCTGAGGTGCTTAGTTTTTTG
Source organism: Bacillus sp. GMs2/2 (assembly GCF_050172095.1). Classification (NCBI taxonomy): domain Bacteria; kingdom Bacillati; phylum Bacillota; class Bacilli; order Caryophanales; family Bacillaceae; genus Bacillus; species Bacillus sp. GMs2/2. The sequence continues at coordinate 4,144 of NZ_JBNLYE010000284.1, read as the reverse complement.
AAGGAACTACATGAGAATTTTAATGAGCGCCGCATAGAACTTTTACAAAAACGTGTAGAAAAACAAAAGAGAATTGATGCAGGGGAGTTTCCGAAGTTTCTAGAAGAAACAAAACACATACGTGAAGCGGATTGGACAATTGCCAAGCTGCCAAAAGACTTAGAGGATCGCCGTGTAGAGATTACTGGACCGGTAGATAGAAAGATGGTCATTAACGCTTTAAATTCAGGAGCGCATCTTTTTATGGCGGATTTTGAAGATTCGAATTCACCAACTTGGGAAAATGCAGTGGAAGGCCAAATCAATTTACGAGATGCAGTAAAGGGAACGATTTCACATGAAAATGATAAAGGGAAAGAATATAGATTAAATGAGAAAACAGCTGTACTCATTGTACGTCCAAGAGGATGGCATTTAGAGGAAAAGCATATGCAAGTTGATGGGAAAAATATGTCGGGTAGCTTAGTAGACTTCGGCTTGTACTTTTTCCATAATGCGAAAACTCTTTTAGCAAAAGGGAGCGGCCCATACTTTTACTTACCGAAAATGGAAAGTTATTTAGAAGCGAGATTATGGAATGATGTATTCGTATTTGCTCAAAAATATATCGGCATTCCAAATGGAACGATTAAAGCAACTGTGTTACTGGAAACGATTCACGCTTCGTTTGAAATGGATGAAATTTTGTATGAGCTAAAAGATCATTCTGCTGGCTTAAACTGCGGAAGATGGGATTATATTTTTAGCTTTTTAAAGAGTTTCCGTAATCATAATAAATTCTTACTACCAGATAGAGCACAAGTCACGATGACGGCACCATTTATGCGTTCGTATTCTTTGAAAGTAATTCAAACATGTCACCGCCGTAATGCACCAGCAATTGGAGGAATGGCGGCACAAATTCCGATTAAAAATAATCCAGAAGCAAATGAAGCAGCTTTTGAAAAAGTGCGTGCTGATAAGGAACGCGAAGCTTTAGACGGTCATGACGGGACTTGGGTTGCCCACCCTGGACTTGTACCGGTTGCAATGGAAGTGTTTAATCACATTATGAAAACACCAAATCAAATTTTTAGAAAACGTGAAGAAATATGTGTAACAGAAAGTGATTTACTAGAGGTACCGGTGGGAACGATTACAGAAGAGGGCCTTCGCATGAATATTAGCGTAGGTATTCAATATATTGCATCTTGGTTAAGCGGACGGGGAGCAGCACCCATTTATAACTTAATGGAAGATGCGGCAACAGCTGAAATTTCAAGAGCACAAGTATGGCAATGGATTCGTCATGAAGGTGGAAAACTAAATGATGGTCGTAATATTACGCTTGAATTAATGGAAGAATTAAAAGAAGAAGAATTAGCAAAAATAGAAAGAGAGATTGGTAAGGAAGCCTTTAAGAAAGGGAGATTCCAAGAGGCGACAACGTTGTTTACAAATCTCGTTCGAAATGATGAATTCGTACCATTTTTAACATTACCGGGTTATGAAATTTTATAAAAAATGAAAAGGGGATGGAACAAATGAAAAACGAAAGAATCGAGAAGTTACAAGAAAGCTGGGAATTAGATGAGCGTTGGAAAGGGATCACACGTCCATATTCGGCAGAAGATGTAATTCGCCTGCGCGGGTCAATTGATATTGAACATACGTTAGCGCGTCGTGGTGCTGAGAAGCTTTGGACATCGCTTCATACAGAAGACTATATTAACGCACTTGGCGCATTAACAGGAAACCAAGCGATGCAACAAGTAAAAGCTGGGTTAAAAGCGATTTACTTAAGTGGTTGGCAAGTAGCAGCTGATGCAAACCTTTCTGGGCATATGTATCCAGACCAAAGTTTATATCCAGCGAACAGCGTACCTGCTGTAGTAAAACGAATTAATCAAACGCTTCAACGTGCGGATCAAATTCAGCATATGGAAGGAAGCGATGATACAGACTATTTCGTACCGATTGTAGCAGATGCAGAAGCTGGATTTGGTGGGCAATTAAATGTATTCGAACTGATGAAAGGTATGATTGAAGCAGGTGCATCAGGTGTGCATTTTGAAGATCAATTATCTTCAGAGAAAAAATGTGGCCATTTAGGCGGAAAAGTATTACTACCAACGCAAACAGCAGTACGCAATTTAATTTCTGCACGCCTTGCAGCAGATGTAATGGGAGTGCCGACAATTATCGTTGCAAGAACAGATGCGGATGCAGCTGATTTAATTACGAGCGATATTGATCCTGTTGATAAAGCATTTATTACAGGAGAAAGAACACCAGAAGGATTTTACCGTACGAATGCAGGTCTTGATCAAGCAATTGCGCGCGGTTTAGCGTATGCACCGTACGCAGACCTCGTTTGGTGTGAAACGTCAGAACCAAATTTAGAAGATGCAAAACGATTTGCGGACGCAATTCATAAGGAGCATCCAGGGAAGCTACTTGCATATAACTGCTCACCTTCATTCAACTGGAAACAAAAACTAGATGAAAAAACAATTGCAAGCTTCCAAAAGGAAATCGCATCTTACGGTTACAAGTTCCAATTCGTAACACTTGCTGGATTCCATTCATTAAATTACGGTATGTTTGAACTAGCACGTGGCTATAAAGAGCGCGGCATGGCAGCATACTCTGAACTACAACAAGCAGAATTCGCAGCTGAAAAACATGGCTACTCTGCAACACGTCATCAACGCGAAGTAGGAACAGGTTACTTTGATGAAGTGGCACAAGTGATTACAGGCGGAACTTCATCAACGACAGCGTTAAAAGGATCTACGGAAGAAGCACAGTTTACGAAATAAAAGGAAGGGGCACCTTTTTGAAAGGTGCCCTTTGTTATTTTCTAAACGATTCGAAAAGAGAGATTGAGTTGTCGGCAAAAAACGATACTAACTTTTCTTTATTACTAAATCAACTCCACTCAGCCCTATGATCACGAATAAACTTCATATCTTTCTCATAATGCTCTAGATGCCCTTCATCGATCATTCTTTGGAAATTCAAGTCGCCTTCTTGAGCTTTTCGTTTCATATATGTACATAACCCTTCTAATCGAAGCAACACCATTCCTAAGTAATCTTCATCCATATTTTTATCATAGGACTGAACGAACAAATTCACTCTCTCTTTAATACGATCTGCATGTTGCGATGAGTCATAATGAACGGCTTCACCGGATTCAGTATAATACACTCTACTTAAAGGCACACAAGTATAGAGTGTATAAGCGATATCCCATAGTCTTGGACCAGGAGCAGCAACATCGAAATCAATAATCCCTACTGGCTTCTTATTATTAAAAATAATGTTATATATGGCAAAATCATTGTGACATAAAACCTCAATGTTATTTGGAGTATGATCCATCGGTTTCCAATCAGCTAATAACGGAAAATCACTTACAGCATCATGGTAAAGGCGGAGCATCTTTGCTATTTCTTTTAATACATCATTAGATCGCATATATTCTTTTAAAGGATAATTGCCAGCTTCTCCTTCAATAAAGGATAAAATCTCTCTATCCTTTTCATCTACACCTAAAAACTTTGGAGCATAATGAAATCCTTTGTTTTCTAAATGTTGCAATAGCTTATGAATCTTTTCACTGCCTGGCTTTAACTCTCGCCGAACAGTATTTTTAGAACGATATACGCTTGAGACGTTTCCCCCTGTTAGCCTTTCTTCTTTAGCGTAGTTTGACATGTGAAAATTCCCCCTGTGATTAAAAAATCCAATTCCAAATAGTGAATAGACCAACAACGGCAGAAAAGAGAAGGGAAGCAAGCAATGCTAGACAGCCAAAAGGAACTAGCTTATCTTTCCATGTTTCTTTATACTCATAAATTAACTCCTCTGCTACTTTCTTCTGCACTAAAGATAAAGGTTGATCTTTATACAAACCTTTTATATGGTTAGAATCGCCTTTAAACTTTAAAGCACGTGCAATATGATGAGGACTATTTCCCATTGATTTTTCAAATAATAAACATGATTCATGCATAATATCTGTTTTATGCTCTTCTAGATACCAGTAACGTCCAGCCATTTCTGGATATTGTAATTTATAATAAATATCTCCGAGTTGTTTTCGAAGATGTAATTCATTTGGGTATGTAAAGATGAGGCCATGCAATCTATCTCTTGC
>NZ_JBNLYE010000283.1:0-5309 GCF_050172095.1 Bacillus sp. GMs2/2 | reverse complement strand
TTTATAAATATTTAATTGACTCTATAAATATACAATATTATAATCATACTTAATTTAAAGAATCGATTTGAGGAGGAACTTATGAAAGTCGCAATTATTGGAGCCACTGGATATGGGGGCATTGAGTTAATTCGTTTATTAGAACAACATCCATATTTTTCTATAGCATCTCTTCATTCTTTTTCACAAGTTGGTGAGTGTATAACAAATGTATATCCGCATCTTCGAAATGTCCTCGTTCATACGTTACAAGAAATTGATGTGGAGACAATAGGGAAAGAAGCAGAAATCGTATTTCTAGCAACACCAGCAGGAGTATCGGCGGAGTTAACTCCCAAGTTATTAGCTGAAGGTTTAAAAGTAATTGACCTATCTGGAGACTTTCGTATGATAGATCCTTCGTCATATGAACTGTGGTATAAAAGGCCAGCAGCGAAAGAAGAAATTCTTAGAAAAGCAGTGTATGGGTTAAGTGAATGGAAAAGGACTGAGATTCAACAGGCAAATTTAATTGCAAACCCAGGATGTTTTGCTACAGCCACATTGCTAGCGATAGCACCGTTAGTACGTAGTAGCATGATTGAAGAAGATTCGATTATTATTGACGCGAAATCAGGGGTAACAGGAGCAGGTAAAACACCAACAACAATGACTCATTTTCCTGAGCTATACGATAACTTACACATCTATAAAGTAAACCAGCATCAGCACGTTCCAGAGATTGAGCAAATGCTTACAGAATGGAATAGTGAATTACAGCCAATTACATTTAGCACACATTTAATACCGATATCACGAGGAATCATGATTACACTTTATGCAAAAGTAAAACAAAAGATGGAAATAAAGCAACTTCAAAAATTGTATGAAGAAACGTATGAACAATCGCCTTTCATCCGAATTTGTACGCAAGGGAAATTTCCAAGTCCAAAAGAAGTGAGAGGCTCAAATTATTGTGATATTGGCATAGCTTACGATGAAAGAACAGAAAGAGTTACGGTCGTTTCTGTTATAGACAATATGATGAAAGGCGCGGCTGGGCAAGCGATTCAAAATGCAAACATAATAGCGGGGCTAGAAGAGACAACAGGTTTACAACATATGCCGCTTTATCTATAAGGGGGACATGATGATTAAAGTAGCGTCTATTACAAAATTAGAAAATGGTTCGATTGTAACGCCGAAAGGCTTTTCGGCAATTGGTACTGCAAATGGTCTGAAAAAGGAGAAAAAGGATTTAGGGGCAATCGTTTGTGACGTACCAGCATCATGTGCCGCTGTGTATACAACGAATCAAATACAAGCAGCCCCTTTACAAGTAACGAAGGATAGTATAACGGCAGAAGGGAAGTTACAAGCAATTATCGTTAATAGTGGAAATGCAAATGCTTGTACTGGAATGAAAGGATTACAAGACGCATACGAGATGCGCGCATTAGGGGCGGAACATTTTGGATTGAAAGAAAATTACGTTGCAGTAGCTTCAACAGGTGTAATTGGTGTTCCGCTGCCGATGGATATAATCCGAAAGGGAGTTGCAACTCTTATACCGACGAAGGAAGAAAGTGAAGCATATTCTTTTTCTGAAGCAATTTTAACGACGGATCTCATAACGAAAGAAACTTGCTATGAAATGATTATTGATGGGAAGAAAGTGACGATTGCGGGTGTTGCAAAAGGTTCAGGGATGATTCATCCGAATATGGCAACGATGCTTAGTTTTATTACGACAGATGCTCATATAGAGCATGACGTATTGCAAACGGCATTATCCCAAATTACGAATCATACATTTAATCAAATTACGGTAGATGGAGATACTTCTACGAATGATATGGTCATCGTTATGGCAAGTGGATTATCAGAAACAAGGCCGATAAATACAGATTGGGAAACTTTCGTATGTGCTTTACAGAAGGTATGTGAAGATTTAGCAAAGAAAATTGCGCAAGATGGTGAAGGCGCTACAAAGTTAATCGAAGTAAATGTGCTAGGAGCTCAAACGAATGAAGAGGCAAAAAAAATTGCAAAGCAAATAGTCGGTTCGAGTCTTGTGAAAACAGCAATACATGGTGAAGATCCAAACTGGGGGCGAATTATTAGCAGTATTGGACAAAGTGAAGTAGCTATTAATCCGAATACAATTGACATTACTCTTCAATCTATATTGGTATTAAAAAATAGTGAGCCTCAAACATTTTCTGAAGAAGAAATGAAAGAGAGATTACAAGAAGATGAAATAGTCATTAATGTGTACTTACACTTAGGAGAAGAGACAGGATCAGCTTGGGGCTGTGACTTAAGCTATGAATATGTGAAAATAAACGCTTGTTATCGTACATAAGGAGAGAGAAGATGAGCGAATATATTGTAGTGAAATGCGGCGGTAGTATGTTGAATCAATTAAATGATGTGTTTTTTGATTGTATAAAGAAATTACAGCAGAAGTATAAAGTAGTGATTGTCCATGGTGGTGGGCCAGAAATTGATGCCAAATTAAAAGATTGTAACATCAACGTAGAAAAAAGAGATGGATTACGCGTAACACCAAAAGAAGTTATGGATGTTGTTCAAATGGTGCTATGCGGAAGTACGAATAAAAAACTCGTAATGAATTTACAAAAGCATAATTTACTTGCGGTAGGTTGTTCAGGGTGTGACGGCAATTTACTTCAAGTTCAACCTGTCAGCGAAGAGATAGGATATGTGGGGGAAGTAAGTTATGTAGAAACAGCCTTATTAAAAGGATTAATAAATATGGAGTATATTCCTGTTATTGCTCCAATCGGGGTAAATGGTAATGAAGTTTATAACATAAATGCGGACAATGCTGCAGCTGGGATTGCGGCTGCGTTAGGGGCAAAAGAACTTATTTTTATTACGGATGTAGATGGAATATTACATGAAGGGAATTTGGTAAAGGAAACGGATGAATCTGAAATTGCTACTTTTATAGAAACAGGTGTTATTACAGGTGGGATGATTCCGAAAGTACAGGCGGCACTAGCATCATTAAAAATGGGAGTGCAAAAGATAAGTATTGTGAATGGTACAAAAGATTTTACTGAGGTTACGGGAGAGTGTATTGGAACGACGGTAACGAAAGGTGTGAGTATTGCATGACGAGTCATCTTTTTCAAACGTATGGCAGAAGAACTATTGAGTTTGTAAAGGGAACTGGAACGAAAGTTAATGATAATGACGGTAAGGAATATTTAGATTTCACATCAGGAATTGGCGTATGTAATTTAGGACATTGTCACCCTACTGTTCTCAAAGGTGTACAAGAGCAACTTGATGATATATGGCATATATCTAACCTGTTTACAAACAGCTTGCAAGAAGAAGTTGCGTCATTATTAACAGAAAATAGAGCATTAGATTATGTGTTTTTCTGTAATAGTGGGGCAGAGGCAAATGAAGCGGCTTTAAAGTTAGCACGTAAGCATACTGGAAAATCTCTCGTCGTAACATGCCAGCAGTCTTTTCACGGTAGAACATTTGGAACGATGAGTGCAACGGGCCAAGATAAGGTAAAAGAAGGATTTGGTCCATTACTTCCATCTTTTTTACATATCCCTTTTAACGATATTAAAGCATTAGAGGAAGTAATGAATGAAGAAGTTGCGGCGGTAATGGTAGAAGTTGTTCAAGGAGAGGGAGGAGTAATACCTGCTGATCTATCTTTTTTGAAAGAGATTGAAACATTATGTAATAAGTTCGGTTCCTTATTTATTATAGACGAAGTACAAACGGGGATAGGAAGAACTGGAACACTATTCGCTTATGAACAAGTGGGAATAGAGCCTGATATCGTTACCGTAGCAAAGGCGCTTGGGAATGGGATTCCTGTCGGAGCGATGATTGGCCGGAAAGAGCTCGGAGCGTCGTTTACTGCAGGATCACACGGTTCAACTTTTGGCGGGAATTACATCGCGATGGCTGCAGCGAAAGAAGTATTGCAAGTAAGTAAAAAACCATCGTTTTTAAAAGAAGTACAAGAAAAAGGCGAGTACGTATTAGAGAAGTTGCAAGAGGAATTACAGCATGTCGAATGTATTCAAAATATACGTGGTAAGGGGCTTATGATTGGGATTGAGTGTAAGCATGAAGTTGCAAGTTTTATAGAACAACTAGAAAACGAAGGACTTCTCGTATTACAAGCAGGTCCTAATGTGATAAGACTATTACCGCCACTCATTGTCACGAATGAAGAGTTAGAACAGGCAGTATATATAATAAAAAAAGTAGTTTGTACAAAAAACGTATCAATCATATAAGGGGGAAGTTTCATGTCAACTGTACAAGTACCGAAATTAAATACGAAAGATCTTTTAACACTAGAAGAATTAACGAAAGAAGAAATTATTTCTTTAATTGAGTTCGCTATATATTTAAAAAAGAATAAGCAAGAGCTTTTATTACAAGGCAAAATATTAGGGCTTATTTTTGATAAGCATTCCACTCGTACTCGTGTATCTTTTGAAGCAGGAATGGTACAGCTCGGGGGACATGGTATGTTTTTAAGTGGGAAAGAGATGCAAATGGGAAGAGGAGAAAGCGTTTCAGATACTGCGAAAGTATTATCGCAGTATATTGACGGGATCATGATACGTACATTCTCACACGCGGATGTAGAAGAGCTTGCAAAAGAATCGAGTATTCCTGTTATTAACGGTTTAACGGATGATCATCATCCTTGTCAAGCATTGGCAGACCTTATGACGATATACGAAGAAACAAATACATTTAAAGGAATAAAATTGGCTTACGTAGGTGACGGAAATAATGTATGTCATTCATTGTTGCTAGCGAGTGCAAAAGTCGGAATGCATATGACTGTGGCAACGCCTGTAGGGTATGAACCGAATGAAGAGATTGTAAAAAAAGCGTTAGCAATTGCCAAGGAAACAGGAGCTGAAATTGAAGTTTTGCATGATCCTGAATTAGCAGTGAATGAAGCAGATTTCATTTATACTGACGTTTGGATGAGCATGGGGCAAGAGGGCGAAGAAGAGAAGTATACTTTATTTCAACCTTACCAAATCAATAACGAACTTGTTAAGCATGCGAAGCAAACATATCGTTTCTTACACTGTTTACCTGCCCATCGTGAAGAAGAAGTAACAGGAGAAATTATAGATGGACCGCAGTCTATCGTCTTTGAGCAAGCTGGTAATCGATTGCATGCTCAAAAAGCGTTATTAGTGAGTTTATTTAAAAATGTAGAAGAGCCTTCCTAAAAGGGAGGTTTTTTTATATTAAAATGTCGGATGTATATTTGGTTAACCATTTCGATATCATTTATA
>NZ_JBNLYE010000282.1:0-5317 GCF_050172095.1 Bacillus sp. GMs2/2 | reverse complement strand
TTATTAAATAGATAAAGGAGATAAGGCATGGGGTTAATTTATAAAGTTGCTGATCAAGATTGGGAATTTGAAAGTATACATAAATTAAATTATAAAACTTTTGTGGAAGAGATACCACAACATGAAGAAACGAAAGACCGGTTTCGTATAGATCGGTTTCATAAAGAAAATACATATTTAATTTGTTTAGATGAGGATAGATTAGTAGGTATGGTCGCAGTGCGGGGAAAACGACCATTCTCGTTAGATTATAAAATCTCAAATTTAGATGTTTATTTGCAAGAGCATGGAGAAAAAATGTATGAAATTCGTTTGCTTTCAGTAGAACGTGAATATAGAAATGGAAGAGCGTTGTTAGGATTAATTCGTTTTCTACATCGTTATTTGCTTCTAAATGGATATGAATTAGCACTCATTTCTGCAACAACACGTGAACTAGCTTTATATGAGCAAATGGGATTCAAATCTTTCCATACGTTAGTTGGTACAGAAGAAGCAGCCTTCCAACCAATGTATGTTACCCCTGCTATGTTTGAAGAGTCGAGTGTTGGGGGGATTATGACGAAAGAATATACGTTTTTACCTGGTCCAGTAGATATTGAAGAGAACGTTCGAAAGGCATTTTCTACGCGGCCTATTTCGCATCGCTCTAAGTCATTTCAAGTGATGATGGGCAATGTAAAAAAACGGTTACTTTACATGACAAAAGCAAAACATGTACAGCTTATGTTAGGAACAGGGACGTTAGCAAATGATGCGATTGCTTTACAGTTACGTTCTTTAAAAGGGAAAGGACTAGTATTAACAAATGGGGAATTTGGTAATAGATTAGTTGGACATGCAAAACGAGCACGGTTACATTTTGATACGTATAAAAAGGAAATGGGAGATCCATTTATTTATACCGAATTAGAAGAAATCATGACAACTGGGAATTATGAATGGATTTGGTTTGTTCATCATGAAACATCTACTGGAATGTTAAACGATTTAAACGAGCTAAATACTCTTTGTAACGAGAATCAAATAAAACTATGTGTAGATTGCATAAGCTCAATTGGAGCAATACCATTATCCTTGAAGGATGTGTATTTTGCAAGTGGTGTTAGCGGTAAAGCGATTAAATCATATACAGGAATTTCTTTCGTTTTTCATAACCACATTGTAAAAATAAACGAGGCTGTGCCGGCCTATATGGACATTGGTATGTATGAAGAAAATGAAAGCATTCCATACTCACAATCATGGAATTTAATTTATGCATTACAAGAAGCGTTGAAGCGATTTGAAGATGAAAAGGTATTTGTAAAAATTAAAGAGACATACGAGTATGTTGAAGAAGTTATTACTGATATGGGCTTAAAGCTTGTTTCACCTAAAGAACATGCCGCGCCAATTATACTTACTATTGTATTAAGCGAAGACCATTCTTCTAAAGTAGTAGGCGATGCATTAGCATTACAAGGATACATCGTTCATTATGAGTCATCTTATTTACAAAAGAATAATTGGATCCAAATTGCATGTTTAAATCATTATAAAGAACGCGATATGAAAAGGATGTTAAATTGTTTGCAAATGTGTTTATTTCAGAGTGGGGTACATATATAAAGATTTTTTCTTTTCGTATAAAGGAGCTACGACTTACGAAAACTTAGAAATAGAACTTTGGAAGAGGTGTCAGTATGATAACTAGAAAACTACCATTACATATAGACGATATTAAAAAAGCTCACAAGATTCTAGATAGAAATGCTCGTAAAACGCCATTAGTAAAATCTTTTTATTTGACTAGTAAAACGGGCGGAGAAATACATTTGAAATTAGAAAATATGCAATTAACGGGTTCTTTTAAATTTCGTGGCGCATTTAATAAAATGTCACGGCTCACGGATCAAGAAAAAGAAAAAGGTGTAATCGCATGTTCAGCAGGTAATCATGCACAAGGAGTTGCATTATCTGCTCATTTACTCGGTATTAAGAGTAAAATTGTTATGCCAATTTCTGCACCGCAGGCGAAAGTTGAAGCAACTAAAGGATATGGATCTGAAGTGATTTTACATGGTGAAACCTTTGATGATGCAAAGGCAAAATGTGAAGAAATTATAAGAGAAACAGGTGAAACATACTTACATCCATATGATGATGTAGAGGTAATGGCTGGTCAAGGTACAATTGGATTAGATATTCTTGATGATATGTGGGATGTAGATACTGTCATTGTACCAATTGGTGGAGGCGGAATTATTTCTGGCATTGCTGTAGCATTGAAATCTTTTAATCCATCCATTAATATAATTGGTGTCCAAGCAGATAATGTTCATGGAATGAAGGCATCTTACGATAAAGGAGCAATCGTAGAACACTATGAGGCGCCTACTATTGCAGATGGTTGCGCAGTTAAAATACCAGGTGAATTAACATTTGAAATTGTAAAAGAATTAGTAGATGATATTGTAACTGTATCAGAAAAAGAGCTGGAAGTAGCGATGAAAGATTTATTACAACGTGGGAAAGCTGTTGTAGAAGGTGCAGGTGCATTAGCAACTGCTGCACTTCTTGCAGGAAAAGTTGATAGTTATATAAAAGGGAAAAAAGTAGTGGCTGTTATATCTGGTGGGAACGTGGACTTACAGCGCATATCAAGTGTATGTGAGCACTTTTTTGTCGCTAATGAAGTGAAATAGTTTTATGAAAGAAGAGCTAAGAGAAATAGTCTTAGCTCTTACTTTTTGTCTACTGTTTACTGTAAGTAGCAATAAACTTGCAAAATTTGCTGTTTAAAAATTATTTTATTTAAGCGCCTATTTTTACACATATCTTTAATGTTACAATAATTATTTCAATATTGTCGAAACATAAGCAGAAATTTAATATAATAGTTTTAATGTGCTAATGAGCGGTGAGGAGGGCAGATCATGAATAAAGAAGAACAGGTCATGAACGGTTTCAGGGAATTATATAATAAGCTGGTTTGGCTTAATAAAGATAAGATGGAAGAAGGTCTTAAAGGTTTTAAGTCTTCTGAAGTCCACTGCATTGAATATATTGAAAACAATGCAAATTCTAACGTGACGCAACTCGCAGAGGCTTTTTATGTGACTCGCGGTGCTATAAGTAGAATGACTAAGAAGCTCATACAAAAAGGCCTTGTTGAAAGCTACCAAAAGTCAGAAAATAAGAAAGAAATTTATTTTAAGCTTACCGAACAAGGGAAAGAAATTTATAAAATCCATGAAGATCTGCACAAAGAGTTTCAAGAGCGGGATAAAGCTGTATTTGAGCAAGTAACTGAAGAAGAATTCGACAGTATAATTAGCTTTGTGGAAAAGTATAGTAGACATTTGGATGCAGAAATAAAGAAACAAGGTATACATATTAAATCGTAATACATTTTAATAATAAAATGGCAGCCTTACTCTAATATGAGAATAGGCTGCTTTTTTATTATTTTATCTTTGTTGACTAATCAACAAAACAGGGTTATCATTTTGTTGACAAAGCAACAAAATATTTTAAGGAGAGAAGTTAAATGTCTATATTTAGATCACAAAATGAAAGGGAAACTGAAAAAAGCATAGATAAACATGCTTTACTATTCGGACTTATTTCTGTATTTCTTTGTGGTATAGGTTTCAGTATCATCATGCCTGTAGTCCCATTCTTAGTACAGCCATATACAAGTAATCCGGAAGAACAAGCATTAGTTGTTACACTACTAACTTCCGTATATGCGGCCTCCGTGTTTTTAGCTGCTCCAGCACTCGGGGCTTTAAGCGATAAGTATGGCCGTCGTCCATTACTTTTAATATGCTTATTTGGTTCTGCAATTGGGTACTTGGTTTTTGGCATAGGAGGAGCTTTATGGGTATTATTTGCTGGACGCATAATAGAAGGTATAACAGGTGGGAGCATAAGTACTATCTTCGCATATTTTGCAGACATCATTCCGAAAGAGCAGAGAACGAAATACTTTGGATGGGTGAGTGCAGTTGTAGGTGTGGGAACTATTATTGGACCCACTCTTGGGGGCTTACTTGCAAAGTTTGGTCATTCTGTACCTTTATACTTTGGAGCGTTCATAACTTTATTAAATGTTTTATATGGTATGAAATACATGCCTGAGAGCCTTGACAAAAATAACAGGTTAAAAGAGATTACTTTTGTAAGGTTAAATCCTTTTGCACAGCTAGCAAATATACTTTCCATGAAAAATTTAAAATGGTTACTTATCTCAGCGTTTTTACTTTGGATACCTAACGGATCTTTACAAGCAATTTTCACGCAATTTACAATGGATACTTTCAGTTGGAAACCTGCATTAATCGGACTTATGTTTTCAATTTTGGGCTTTCAAGACATTGTTTCACAAAGTTTTATAATGCCAAAGCTTTTAATCAAGCTTAGTGATAAACAAATAGCAATTCTTGGGATGGTTTCGGAGATTATAGGATACAGTTTTATTGCAGCATCAGCTGTATTTTCACTCTCTCCACTACTTATCGTTGGAATGCTAATGTTTGGTTTTGGGGATTCAATTTTCGGGCCTTCATTCAACGGGATGCTTTCAAAGTCTGTCAGTTCTAATGAACAAGGAAGGATTCAAGGTGGAAGCCAATCTATTCAAGCTTTAGCAAGAATGATTGGTCCGATTATTGGAGGACAAATCTATGTATCACTTGGTCATGCCGCACCTGCTTTTATGGGTATGATTCTTATAGTAGCGGCAATAGCAGTTTTGTATAAGGGAACGTATGAAACTGTATAACAGATAGATATAAGAACAAATAAAAGGGAGTCAGAACTTAAGAACAAGTGCTGATTCCCTATTTGTTTACGGTTTGAGAGCTAAGAGAAATGCTTTTGTTTAGGAATTTATTCTGCTATGCTCTCATGGTGAAGGGTAATATTCAGTGAGGTGGAACTATCATTAATTACAGTTAGCTTTATTTGAAAGTAAAAAGGTAGGTAAATGACTAGATAATTTCATTATGCTTGTGCTGAAGTAAATAATGACTCCATCTTTACTTTGCTCTTTTCTCGAATTTCAGCATCTGCGTGTCTCATAACGTATTTATGCGCTACAGCGATTGCTAAAACATCATCTAATAACCCAATCCCAATAATAGCAGCTATATCTGGAATGAAATCGATTGTTAATACGTAATAAGATAAAGCGGCTAATATTATGAATTTCGCCTTAGTAGGTAATTCTTTCTTTTTCATTGTGTAGAATAAAATAATACTTTCATATACGCTAGATTTACCGAGGTTTACAGAGCTTTTTTTGAACTTTTTCCAAAGTGTCTGTTTCTCC
>NZ_JBNLYE010000281.1:0-5319 GCF_050172095.1 Bacillus sp. GMs2/2 | reverse complement strand
TAAATTTTGGAGGCGTTACATATTGCAGAAATTACTTTTTACTAAATGGACAGTTGTTATTTCTATTTTCATCATTTTCGGTACGATTTTCTATGTTACTAATGTTAAAAATAACAACGAAAAAGCAACTGTAGAAACAGCGGATACAAAAACTTTCAAAACTAAATTACAACCTAAAATTAATGAATTGACTACTCATTATAATGACATCATCGAAAAAGATTGGTTACCTGCCTGGGAAGAGATTAACACGAATGGAGATTCAGTAGATCGAAATAAACTATTAGTTACAATGAGTGCTGTTTCCAAGCAGTACGAAACAATTATGAACAAAATAGACACGCTTAAAATTGAAGAAAATATAGCAGATATAGATATACAAAAACAACTAATTCAATTCACAACTCAGTTTAAATCCGCATCAAAATTCATGAAAAATGCAGCAAATTTAATTATAGACGGAGCAAATAACTCTACTCCAACCGATGAAACTATTGAAAAAACAAAACAAGCTTTAGGACTTGCGGATCAACATATTGTCATCGCTTTATCTACTTTAAATGAAGTTGAAGATAAATTAGGACTTACAAAAAAATAAAACTATTTACTATTTTAAAATAAAAAATGATTGCAATTCACAATTTGTATGTCTATAATGTTTTTATTGATTTACAATCAATGTGTTTATAAATTTTATAATTCGGATGAACCATTCAGGAGAAGGTCTATTGATCTACCGACGGGGCAAAAAGTTGTTATACCAGCTTTGAAACTCTCAGGTCTTGGTTACAAGTAGAACTGCATGGGGACGAATCTCTGGAGAGACTCCCTCTCGCTTTCATAGAGCGCGGAGGAAAACGAGCACCGAAGGAGCAAATCCGCTACTACAGCGGATAATCTCTCAGGTAAAAGGACAGAGACAAGCGAAAGAAAAAGCCGATTGTATCGGTTTATTTTTCTATCCCTTGTTTCTCCAGAGACCATTTCATTTACTTGAAGTGGTTTTTATTTTTTCTAAAAAAGGAGAATAAAGATGGAGACAGTAAGTAAAGTATTAGAACAACTGAATCAATACGTGTGGGGATTACCAACTTTGTTGCTACTCGTTGGAACAGGTATCATTCTCACAGTGCGTTTAAAAGGTTTACAGTTTAGTAAACTATTATACGCTCACAAACTAGCATTTAAAAAATCAGAAGATACCTCTTCTTCTGGAGATATTAGTCACTTCCAAGCACTTATGACAGCTATGGCCGCAACGATTGGTATGGGAAATATAGCCGGTGTTGCAACAGCTGTTACAATTGGTGGTCCTGGTGCAATATTTTGGATGTGGATTACCGCTTTATTCGGTATGGCAACAAAGTATGCCGAGGCAATACTTGCAGTAAAATACCGTGTTAGTAATGAAAATGGTGAATATTCAGGTGGACCAATGTATTATTTAGAGCATGGTTTAGGTAAGAAATGGCTGGCAGTATTATTCGCTATATTCGGCACAACTGCTTCTTTCGGTATTGGTAATATGGTGCAATCTAACTCAGTTGCAGAGGCAATGCGAATTAATTTCTCTTTCCCTCCTGCTTTAACTGGTATAGTAATGTCATTTTTAATCGCAATTGTTATTTTAGGCGGTGTAAAAAAAATTGGGAAAGTGACGGGATATGTCGTTCCTATTAAAGCTTTCTTTTATATAATTGCTGGTCTTATAATTATTTTCTATCACTACGAACAAATTCCAGAAGCTTTTTCACTTATTTTTTCTGGTGCATTTAATGGTACAGCAGCTGCTGGTGGTTTTATTGGGGCAACAGTTGCATCAGCTATTCAAATCGGAATGGCGCGTGGTGTATTTGCGAACGAAGCTGGTTTAGGGAGTGCCCCTATTGCCGCGGCGGCGGCAAAAACTGATTCGCCTGCAAAGCAAGCTTTAGTTTCAATGACTGGTACTTTTCTAGATACGTTTATTGTATGTACAATTACAGGACTAGTATTAATTACTACAGGTGCTTGGAGATCTGGTAAAACTGGCGTTGAAGCTACAACACTTGCATTCCAATCTGTATTTGGTACTGCTGGTAGTATGATTCTCGGTATCGCAATTATTTTATTTGCCTACTCTACTATTTTAGGCTGGTCGTATTATGGAGAAAAATGTGTAGCTTATTTATTCGGAGAAAGTGCAGTTAAATATTATAAAGCAATCTTTATTGTTATGATTGCAATTGGTGCTAATTTAAAGCTAGGAATCGTATGGACATTTGCTGATATTGCAAATGGACTTATGGCAATTCCAAACTTGATTGGTCTAATTGGATTAAGTAGTATTGTTGTTGCTGAAACGAATCGCTTTTTACAAGCAGAGAAATTGAAAGAAAATAATAAAAAACAGGCAAGTTAATCTATGAAAAAAGGAATGACTCATACATGATGAGCGTTCCTTTTTTCATCCCCTCTTTTACTTAATTACTATCATTAAAAATATATTTATATCAATATTTACTCCTTTTTATTCCTTCAAAAGTTTTTCACATAAATGTCATAAATCGTATGGTCTAACTATATAGTTGAAAAGGAATGCGACATTAAGGTGTCGCTGAAAAACTCATCCAAGAAAAGGGAGGAAAAATCTTTTGAAAAACAAAATCATCGTTTTCCTATCTGTTTTGTCATTTATTATTGGTGGTTTCTTCTTTAACACGAATACTTCAAGCGCTGAAACATCATCTACTGATTACGTTCCTAACCAATTAATCGTTAAGTTCAAACAAAATGCATCTTTAAGTAATGTGCAATCTTTTCATAAATCTGTCGGAGCTAATGTCTTATCTAAAGATGATAAGTTAGGTTTTGAAGTCGTACAATTTTCAAAAGGTACTGTAAAAGAAAAAATAAAGAGCTATAAAAATAATCCAGATGTGGAATATGCAGAACCGAATTATTACGTTCACGCCTTTTGGACTCCAAACGACCCATATTTTAATAATCAATACGGGTTACAAAAGATTCAAGCTCCACAAGCTTGGGATAGCCAACGAAGTGATCCTGGTGTAAAAGTAGCTATTATTGATACAGGAGTTCAAGGCTCACACCCTGATCTGGCTTCGAAAGTAATTTATGGGCATGATTATGTTGATAACGACAATACATCTGATGATGGTAATGGTCATGGTACACATTGTGCTGGAATTACTGGAGCACTTACGAATAACAGCGTCGGAATTGCTGGTGTTGCCCCACAAACTTCAATTTATGCTGTCCGCGTATTAGATAATCAAGGAAGTGGTACTCTTGATGCTGTAGCGCAAGGTATTCGAGAAGCTGCTGATTCGGGTGCAAAAGTAATTAGTTTAAGTTTAGGAGCTCCAAATGGTGGTACTGCATTACAACAAGCCGTTCAATATGCATGGAATAAAGGCTCTGTTATAGTTGCAGCTGCTGGAAATGCTGGAAATACAAAAGCTAATTACCCTGCTTATTACAGCGAAGTAATTGCAGTTGCTTCTACAGATCAATCAGATAGAAAATCTTCATTCTCTACTTATGGTAGCTGGGTAGATGTTGCAGCACCAGGTTCAAATATATATTCAACATATAAAGGAAGCACGTATCAATCATTAAGTGGTACATCTATGGCAACACCTCATGTTGCAGGAGTCGCAGCTCTTTTAGCAAATCAAGGATATAGCAATACACAAATCCGCCAAATTATTGAGTCTACTACTGATAAAATTAGTGGTACAGGTACGTACTGGAAAAACGGTAGAGTCAATGCATATAAGGCTGTACAATACGCTAAGCAATTACAAGAAAATAAAGCTTCTTAAGAAAACTTTAATCAGTCGATCTACCATGAATGCAGAATAAAATAGAAGGAGAGACTTCTATAATTAAAGCCTCTCCTTCTTACAAACTATATTACTCTCCCTGCTTTTTAACCATATGTAAATACAGTACAAAATCCATCATTGTCGATGAATGACCAAGTTGACGAATCATCGCTGTTATATTTCCTCTATGATATGTACCATGATTTACGACATGTTGCACTAATTCTAAAATCGAAGTTTCTAATTTCCCTACGTATGGATTCTCAATAACAAATACAGCATTCACATCTTGTATTGTAATTAAAAACTCTTTATATTGATTTGCCATGTTTTCAAACATTTTTTCTAATTCATGTAACGATTTAGTTTCAATTTGTTTTCGTAACTCTTCTCGGTCTTGTATTGCTTCATTCATACTTTTACCATGCAATATATGTAACCACACTTGATCTGTAATATAAATATGCACAAAAGTATCCTTAATGGATGGGAATACACTCTGTATCTGCTCATTAAAAATTGTCTCATAGTTTGGTAACTCTTTTAATCGATTGAATAATCTAGTATTAGCCCAAGCATGGTAATCACACTGTTTTAATATATAATCTTTCAATTTATATTACCTCCTTATTGTATGAAACGAATGGTTTGTTTCTTCATTTCTGATTCTCTATCAGCCTTTGCAATCCCTTTTTCTTTCATTTCATGCTTATTTATCGTTTTATATTTTACATACGTATAAAATTCCGTTTGAAATGGAAATGGTGTAATCCGAATTGTTTCCTCGTCCACCCATTCAGCTTGAATAAGTTTCTCCTCTTTACTATTAAACATTTCTGTTCCTTCAAAACCATCTTTAAATAAGTCAATTTCATCTTTCTTTTTGACACCAGGCTTATTCATACATACGTATAAAGAAAGTTCATCACAAAACTTTAATAATCTATAATGCTTATCGAACATCGCAAACTGTTCCTTTGTTAACGTTTTCAAAATTCTTTTTTGTCGTTCTAATTCATGTTTATAAAATGACATCATCTCTTCATCTTCCTCGTTTAGTGGAAATGATAAAAAATGTTTACTACAAAGCAATGCCCCGTATGGATTAGAATTTTCAATTTCATTCATTCCAATCGTATAAAAAACAAAACGTAATGGGCTTGGACAATCCATAAATGTATATGGAATATTTTTAGCATCATTCAAAATTGGTACTTTATCAAGCTCTATCCATCCTCTGTCATGCTCATATATTGCATCAACTGTTTCTTTTAAATATGTTTTATCTTCAAAAAAGTCTTCTTTTATATGCTTTGCAATCTCTCCAGCTAAAAAACCATGATCATGTTGACGAATTAATATACTTTCCTTCTCATTTTTTTCACGAAAAATCATTCTTATACTCCCCCTCATCCTCATATTAAAGCTTTTTATATGCATCGATTCTTAATTAATCCCTAAATAATAGAAGGGATTCAGTCTCTTGCAA
>NZ_JBNLYE010000280.1:0-5320 GCF_050172095.1 Bacillus sp. GMs2/2 | reverse complement strand
AATTTATCAGCTCTTTTATTCGATATTAATTGTTGTCTTACTACTTTTTTCTTCTTTCAATTTTGGCAATTCAATTGTCAGTACGCCATCTTTATAATTTGCTCTAACATTTTCTTCCTCAACTTGTTTAAAACTAAAGCGTCGAGTTACAGAACCTATAGAACGTTCTTTACGAATATATGTGCCATTCTCATTTTTTTCTTCTACTTCATTATGATTAGTTGCTTGAATCGTTAATACATCTTGTTCAAAATCAACTTGAATGTTTTCTTTTTGAAAACCTGGTAAATCTGCTTTCACAGTATATTTATCAGATTGCTCATGAACATCTACTTTAAAAGTATCCATGTTCAGTGGCTTAAAGAAAGCATCTGTCATCCCTTCTAATAAAGAAGGCCCAAAATCAAAAATACCATTTTGACGTTTTGTTATCTCTGGAAATAAATTACGCATATTTTTTCCTCCTTATTATTTATGAATGAAAGATTATCTCTTTCTGCCTTTATTATAACATTTGGTCAAAAAAGGTCAAAGTTTTTGTTTGACCTTTTTTGATGTATATTTTACCAAATAACACAAATAAGTTATATGTCACCTCTCCCCTTATAAAGAGGAATATATTTACATAATAACGAATAGTTTATTTGCTCTTATTTTTTCTTACGGAGGTTACATACAATGGGATATATTGAAGAACTTAGAAAAGTTGTCGGATCAAGACCACTCAATTTATTAGGCGTTGCGGTAGCTGTTTTCAATGAACAAGGACAAATAAAAGAGACCTTTTTTAAAGGCCTCTTTTTTATTTCACTTCTGCATGTAAACAAGATTTAAAATGTCCAAGTGCAAATTCATGTCCTTGCGCATTAAAAGATGCAACTGCCTTTTCATAAACAACAATTTTAAACCCTTTATTATACGCATCTACTGCTGTATGAAGAACACAAATATCAGTACATACCCCTACAAGATGAACCTCTTCAATTCCTCTTTCTCTTAGCTTCATCTCTAAATCCGTTCCAGCAAATGCACTATACCGTGTTTTATCCATGTAATATACATTCTCTGCATTTTTATATGTTTCGTACACATCTTGTAATTCACCAAACAAATCTCTTCCACTTGTACCAGCTATATTATGAGACGGGAATAACTTTGATTCTGGATGATATACATCATTTTCTTCATGTTTATCAATAGCAAAGACAACGTAATCTCCATTTTCAATATATTGCTTCGTTATATGTACAATTTCCTTCTCAATTTCCTGTCCTGGTTTCCCGCATGTTAAAGCGCCTTTCTCAGCTACAAAATCATATGTATAATCAATATTTATAAGAGCTCGTTTCATTACTATCTCTCCTTCTTCTGTTTCACAGTAAACAATAGAAAATTTGTTATTACGACATCGTATGTACTATTCGACATTTCAAATGAAATACCTACATTTTTCTTCTGAAACTTACCTTAGCCCGAGTTTATCATATAATAGATAAACAATGGTAAAACAAATAGCTCCTATTAACAAGTCATGAATTTGATAATTGAGCATTATTTGCATAAACTCTTGTATCGTAAACCAAATTACTGCCATCATTAGGCTAATCAAAATGATACGAATACACCGATTCACATCTTCAACCTCTTTCTCTGTCATAGTAGTAACAAGTGATTACTTCCTATTTAATCGTATTAGAAAATGAAATAAGTTATTCACTCTTGCACACTCTAGTCCAAACAAAAAAGCACACTACTTTTTGAGTAATGTACTTTTTATTCATATTA
Organism: Bacillus sp. GMs2/2; assembly: GCF_050172095.1. Classification (NCBI taxonomy): domain Bacteria; kingdom Bacillati; phylum Bacillota; class Bacilli; order Caryophanales; family Bacillaceae; genus Bacillus; species Bacillus sp. GMs2/2. The sequence goes on along the minus strand of NZ_JBNLYE010000280.1, from coordinate 3,535 downwards.
AGACGCTGGTTTTGTCTCAAATGTTGCTTGATTAAAACTAATAACCTTTCCTTTCGGGTCATTGTTTTCATACTGAACTGCAGTAATTGTATGACTACCTGTTTCCAGCGTTTTTTCTTTTAACTGCACTGTTGTCTGCGTTGTACTAGTTACTTGATGTTTATCCGTATACATTTGATCTACAAATACGAATGTTTCTTTATCACTTTGAAAATTAGAAAGCTCTAATTCAACTTGCTGAATTAACGTATCCTTTTTGATGAATACAGTCGGTATATTGCCGTTTTCAGAAGTACCATCTGGAGTAATAACTTTTACTTTCCCTTCCCCAATTGACATTGCTCCTTCAGGAAATACAACCATATTCTCATCACTTGCGTTTACAACTTGTTCTTCCTGTTTTGATTGCGCGTCCTCTTTTTCCTGTGGAGCACCGCAACCAACTAATAACAATACAGACAATCCAGTGATTATGAATTTTTTCAAAATTCATCCCCCCTGTAACTTCATTATAATTTATTATACAAAAATAACTTTTAAATTTTGAGACTACTTTCAACACTTTCATGAACAAATAGAATCTTGCTCACGATTAATGTATCATACTTTCCTTAATAGAACATTAATTTTTTTTATGAAATAAATAGTAATTTCCTCTTATCTATCATTTTAGCCCAACATATGAATTACATACCCTCAAAAATAAAAAGACATTGTTAGTTCAATGTCTTTTCTATACAGCAATTAAAAAACAAACGTTGTAATCTCATCTACTTCTTTTCTTGGAAGTTTCTTCGGTTTATCTTTCGGAAATCCGAGTGAAATAACCATATTTATTTGTTTTTCAGGCTCAATTTGTAAATATTGGCGCAGTTCATCTTGAGCTAGCAATACTGGCCCTGTCATTGGACAAGTACCAAGTCCCTTTGCATGTGCAGCTAACATTAAGTTTTGTGCCGCTAAACAGCTACTCTTAATGCCTTCTTCTTCCCAAACTGAATCTGGAACAAAAGCAATTGGATCAAATATCTTTTCACGGAACTTTGATTCATATGGTGTTGCCAAACATACGATTAATACTGGTGCCTCCGAGAAAGCTGTTGCATATGGTCCGAAAGAACGTGTAAGTAATTTCCCTGCTTTCTCTTCTCCATTTTCTGCTGCTTTTGTCGCAAGTTTATGTAATGCATCCCATGTCATTTGTTCAATTTCTTTAATCTTCTCTCGATTCATGATAACTACGAATTCCCACGTTTGTGAATTCGTATCACTCGGTGCGTAACGAGCACAATCAATTATTTCTTTTATATCATTAGTAGATACTTCTTGATCTGTAAACTTTCTAACACTTCGTCTTCCGTGAATTACTTCTTTAAAATCTTCATAATTCATATATTAAATCCCCTTTTTACAGCGTTTTCAAAACTTGTCCTATGCTTGAATTATATCATGAAAAAAAGCCGGAAGAATACCAGCTTTTTTCTTCATAATTAATTTGTCACTTTAAATAAACGAATACTCTCTTCGTATGCAGCTTGTAGTTTTTTCGTAATTGGTCCTCTTTCACCAGCCCCGAACTGTTCATCACCAATTTGAACGACTGGGAATATTTCAAGCGGCGTCGCTGTAAAGAAGCACTCCTCAGCGTCATATACTTCTTGTAATGAAAACTCTCGTTCCTCTACATCGATATGTAACTCTTTCGCTAATGTAATTACGTAGTGACGTGTAATACCATGTAAAATGAAATGATCCGCTGGATGTGTAATCAACTTATTATTCTTCACGATAAAGAAATTGGAATGACACCCTTCAGTCACAATACCATCTCGTACTAATATTGCTTCTTGATACCCTTGTTCATTTATTTTGTTTTTGATCATGATATTAGGAAGCAGATTTAAAGATTTTATATGGCAAAACTTCCACCTGATATCCTCTTCTACTGTCACCTTAATCCCTGCCTCCATTGAAGCAACTGGTCTTGGGAACGAAACAAGATTTGCAAAATATGTCGGTTGTAAATCTGATTCATATACATGATTGCGCGGTTGTGCCCCTCTTGATATTTGTAAATATACATTCCCATCTTCTTGAAATTGATTTTTTTTAATCATTTGATATAACTCTTCTACTAATTCTTCCTTCGTAAATGGTGGAATTAGTTTTATTTCCGCCATAGAGTTAAAGAATCGTTCCAAATGTAAATCTAATAAATGAGGCTTGCCATCGTATAGTCTAAATACTTCATAAATCCCATCACCAAATTGGAAGCCTCGCTCTTCTAATGCGACCATCGGCTGTTCTTCCTTCGTATTAATCATTCTCCCATTAAACAAGATCCAATCTTTATGAGTAGCTTTCATTCTTCCCCACTCCTTTATCACATGATTGATTTTATTGTACAACTTATGACACCCTGAAAGAAGGAATTTTCTGTATTTTCACAAACAAAAAATACATCACTTCGTAAAAGTGATGTATTTTATCATTTATTTAAGGAAATATTTTTCAATATCATCTAACATAAGGTTCGCAGCTTTAATACCGCCTGCTGTATTCCAGATTACCTCATCTACTTGGAATACTTTGTTATTTTTAGAAGCCTGTAGTTGCTTAAAGAGTGGATCTTCTGTCCATTCCTTTGCTAACGAATTTCCTTCATTATTCTTATCTGCATCTTTATCAGACGTGAAATAGAATAAGTAGTCTCCGTCCATATTTGGAATCTGCTCTTTTGTAATTCCTTTTATCGCAAAATCATCTTTATCTTGTAATGGTGGTCGTTTAAATCCAATATCATTTAAAACAACGCCCGAGAATGAGTTTTTTTGATAAATGCGAACATCACCTGGCACGAAACGAATAATAGAAACTTTAGAATTCAATTTATCGCCTAACTTCTCTTTCATTCCTTCAATGCGTTTTTTATAATCATCAAGAGCTTTTTGCCCTTCTTTTTCTTTATTTACAGCTTTTGTATAAAGTGTAAAGTTTTCTTTCCAATCACCGCGTAATGTTTCTGCATAAACAGTTGGTGCGATTTCTTTTAGCTGATCATATATTTTTTCATGACGCATTTTATTTCCGATAATTAAATCTGGCTTAAGCTTCATTACAGCCTCTAAATTAATATCACGTTCAGTTCCTACAACTTCCGTGTTTTTTAACTCTTTCGCTAAATGAGGATACCATTCATCACCAGCACGTGGTTTCGTAGTCCCCACTGGCGTTACGCCCACAGCTAGGAGAGCCTCTGCGCCTTCATTTGTTAAAACAACAACTTTTTTAGGTGTACCATTTACTGTCGTTTCTCCCATTGCATGCTTTACCGTATATGAATCTTTTGCTTTCGCTGATATATTATTTTCTTTTTTCTCTTCTTTACTACATCCTGCAATTACAACCATGAGTATCATAATGCAGAACATAATTAGTTTTTTAGTATGTATCATATGTCCTCCCTAGATGAAATCGATTATCATTAACATTTAAAGATTAATGTATCTTACATACATTGTCAATGTATATCAGA
>NZ_JBNLYE010000279.1:0-5362 GCF_050172095.1 Bacillus sp. GMs2/2 | reverse complement strand
CTTATTTTTTATTGTCAATAAGTCCTTACTTTCATTTTACATGTAAAAAGAGTAAACGCTATTCACCGTTTACTCTTTTTGCAAATCATTTCTTTTCTTCTTCCAGTACTGCTTCCATCTCATTAAATTCACGATGAACTGCCTTAACGGGTTCTTTCGTTAATAAACTTACAACAATAACAGTTAATAAACTACAGAAGAATCCAGGTACCATTTCATACATAATTGCTTTTAAACTTGGAATTTGTACCCATGCTATAACAACTACTGCACCAACAATCATACCTGCAAGAACGCCCCATTTATTCGTCCTTTTCCAATATAAACTTAATAAAATGGCTGGTCCGAACGCTGAACCAAATCCAGCCCAAGCATAACCGACAAGTGTTAAAATTGTATCACTTGGATGATACGCTAAAACAACTGCGATCATAGCTACTACTAATACTGACAATCTACCGATAAATACAAGTTCTTTGTCACTTGCATTACGACGGAAAAATGTTTTATAGAAGTCTTCCGTTACTGCACTTGAAATAACAAGTAATTGTGAGGAAATACTACTCATAATCGAAGCCAAAATAGCTGATAATAAAAATCCTGTAATGTACGGATGGAATAAAATATTGGAGAATGTTACAAAGACCATTTCTGGGTCTTGTAATGTCGTATTATTTTTAGCATAATAGGCGATACCAATTAGACCAGTAAGCATTGCACCTATAATTGAAATCGTCATCCAACCGATACCGATTCTACGAGAAGTTTTTAAATCTTTAATAGAGGTAATTGCCATAAAGCGGACAATAATATGTGGTTGACCAAAATATCCAAGGCCCCATGCTAAAAATGAAATAATACCAAGTATTGTGGTTCCTTTAAACATATCTAAATGCGATGCATCGACTTGCTTAATGGTATTAAATGTTTCTGTTATACCACCGACATCCGTAAAGGCAACAATTGGCACTAGTACAAGCGCAATAAACATAATACAACCTTGCACAAAGTCCGTCCAACTTACGGCTAGAAAGCCACCCAATAGTGTATACGCAACAACGACACCCACTGTTACAAATAAACCAATTTTATAATCAAGGTTAAAAGAATTTTCAAACAAACGTCCACCCGAAACTAAACCAGCCGACGCATAAAATGTGAAAAATACTAAAATGACGACAGCGGAGACAAAACGAAGTATTTTCGTACGATCTTTAAACCGATTCTCTAAAAAGTCTGGAATCGTAATTGAATCATTTGCCACTTCTGTATACGTTCGTAAACGCGGGGCAATGATTAAATAGTTTGCATACGCACCTATTAATAAACCTATCGCAATCCATACACTTGATAATCCTGTTGCATACATCGCACCAGGTAATCCCATTAACATCCAACCACTCATGTCAGAAGCACCAGCTGATAAAGCTGTAACTGCTGGACCGAGTCCCCTCCCGCCTAACATATAATCTGATAAATCGGATGTCTTCTTATAAGACCAATATCCGATATACAACATACCTGCCATATAAATAGCAAGCGAAACCATAATTTCAATCTTCACCAAATCTCTCCCTTAGTCCATAAGCCATTCAAAATTTCGAAAAATGACTTTTTCTATTTTCTTGTTTTCGCTTATGGTTCCCTACCTTAACAAACATTTTTTGTTCTTTCAAGTGAATGAGCACTTTTCATTACATGTGAAAACCTTTATAAACGCCTTTATCCCAGTGGATTACAATGATTTTTCAAGAAATTAAAGTAATAATATTCAGAAAATTAAAGAGGGTTTTTTCACACCTTATTTTCATTCCATTACCCGATAAATTTTAAAAACTAAAAGCCATACAAATGTATGACTTTTAGCTTATTGATGTCTCAAATTTCGCTTTCTCTACATATACTTTACGAAATTTCATATAGCATCCAATACGCCAAGGTACTATATAACAAACCGCAAGAGTGTAGAAAAGAATGCCGATTGACTTTGGATCTAGACCTTGTAAATGTCTTCTAAAATAAGCACGTAAAAGAACGATAACTAAAAATGTAGCAATAAAAGCGATACTTTTTTTTGCATAAATTTGACCATCTTCTCTGACTTCATACCCACTTAAAATAATAAGTGGAATTGATAATAACAGTCCGATCCCAGCAGCTATACCAATTTGCCAACCAGCAAGTTGTATCGGTGCTGCGTATAAAGAAAAACCTGGTAATAAAAAGAATAATGGCAATAGTAGTCGTCTTCCTTTATTATTAATTGGTCGATTCATAGAGCGCATGCGTCTAAATATAACGAGCCCTATGACGAGTAAAAAAATTGTAATACTGTACGAACCTTGCTGCAAGTGAATCTCTCCCTAAAAATAGTCATTTTCAAAAATACTTCCCTATTATACTCCTAATTTTTCCAAAAATATGATTATTCCTCTAAAAAATCTTACATATCAAATATACTTTTAGGTTTGATTTACTATAGGAAACAATTCCGAAAGTGGAACTACTCTCCCCACCTCGTCTTTAAACACAATATGCTCTCTAGTTAAATGGCGCGGGCTCTTCACTCCCGCCGCTGCCGCTAATGAAAATAAACTATATCTCATACTAATAATATAATTCATGACTCGCCACTTCTTCTCATACGGATCTAACGCTTTTTGATAATGCGGATTCGTCGTGGCTACACCAGATGGACATTGGCTAGAATTACATTGAAGGGCCATAATACAGCCGCTTGCCATCATAAATCCGCGGGCTGAACTTACAGCATCCGCCCCAATCGCTAAAGCAATCGCCACTTTATCTGGTGTGATTAATTTACCCGATGCAAATACTTTAAACTTGTTACGGACACCATAATGGTTTGCTGTATCAATAAATGTAAGTAATGCTGGAATAAGCGGCAGTCCCATGCAATCTGCCATCGATTTATACGTTGCCCCTGACCCGCCTTCTGAACCGTCGATTGTAATAAAATCTGGGTAAATGTTTAGTTCTTTCATTGTTTTTATTAAATCTTCCAAAGGCTCCTGCTGACCAATTACAATTTTCATTCCAACTGGTTTACCGCTGTTTTCTTGCAACTGTTGAATAAAACAAAGTGTATCCGCTGCATTCTTTAAAAATGAAAATCGATTCGGTGAATTAATCGTCTCTCCCTTTCGGACGTTGCGAACAAAAGCAATTTTCTCATTTACTTTTTGTCCCTCTAAATGACCACCACGTATTTTAGCACCTTGCCCAAATTTCAATTCGAATGCTCTAATATTACTTTCTTTCGCTTTCTCCATGAATTTTCCCATTGAAAAATTACCGTCTTCATCACGGTATCCAAATAACCCTGGACCAATTTGCGCAACGATATTCGCTCCTGTATGTAAATGTTCTGGAATAACGCCACCTTCACCCGTATTAATCCACGATCCGCCTGCCATTTTTGCTCCAAAACCACTCGCTAAAATATAATTTTCTCCAATCGCACCGTAAGAAGTCGCAGATGCACCAAACATGCCATGTAGCTTCCACGGATATTTACGGTTCTCACCGACTATAATTGCATCATCTTCTTCGTACAGCCAAAGATTCGTTGTATCCGCTGTCAATTTTTCTCTTCTTGAAAATAACCCTTCTTTATGAATCACGTACTTTTTACCTTCCCGCTCTTGCGTGAGATTCACACTTAATTCCTCAGTTAATATCGGAAATAATGTATTAGCAATATAATATCCAGAAGCTTCAAAATCTCGTTTTGATCCAAAACCAAGTATTTCAGAGCGATATTTCGCTAAAAACATAACACTTTGAAAATCATAACGTGAGAAAGGCTTTCCATCCGTATCATGATCAAACCAATATTGTCGAAATTCAGGCCCTATCTTTTCCAGTAAGTAGCGCATTCTTCCTAAGTACGGATGTAATTTTAAAATAGAATGGTGTGTTCGTTTTTTTATAAAAAATGTAATGATAAAAAAGACGATTAAAAGCAACATTAAAAATAGTAATATACTAATAATAACGAGTAGCGTTTCACTCATCCCGCTTCCCCCTATGAAGTTCCATAATAAAAGGAGAACACTCGACGTGCTCTCCTTTTATCTTTATTCATACTAACGTAGCAAGATGCTCTTTCGCGTCATATTCAACTAAACTTTCAGCGTGTTTAATTCGATGAACAAAGTCTGGATTAGCAATTAACGGTCTTCCGAATGCCGCTACATCAATCGTTCCTTCTTGCAACGCTTCTTCGGCCTCTTTCGGATTTAAATTACCAACCCCAACAATCGTACCATCCCCATATTTTCTTACTAGTTGATGAAAATTCTTTCCATCAGCAATCTCTTGCGTATAATTCATCGTTGAAGGATGGATCATCGTTAGCCCAACCTCTTTAAACATATTTATGAACGTTTCAATTGCAAACTCAGGGTTTTCCCACATATAAGTAGGATTATCACCTTTGAAAGCAGAGAAACGAAGAAGTGTTTTATTAGCTCCAACAGCTTCTATTACAGCCGCCGTTACTTCTTTCATAAACGTTAACCTTTGTTTTAAATCACCGCCATATTTATCTGTTCGCTTATTCGCAAACTCATACGTAAATTGATCGATTAAATATCCGTGTGCACCGTGAATTTCTACTCCATCAAATCCAGCTTCGATCGCATTTTTCGCAGCTTGTGCGTATTGACCGATCACTTCTTGTATTTCTTCTAACGTCATTGCTTCTGGCGTATCAAACGGTTTACGAAAGCGTGGAACATTCCCCTCTGCAGCGATAGCCGACGGTGCTTGTGGCATTTGACCACCAATTATTTCATGATGACTCATACGCCCAACATGCCATATTTGAGCAATAATTGTCCCGCCTTCTTTATGTACTGCCTCTGTAACAGGTTTCCAAGAATCGATTTGTTCTTGTGTATAAATACCTGGTACTCCTGGGTTTCCTTTTGCTCTCGGACTAATGACAATTCCTTCTGTAATAATTAGTCCAATTCCATCCGCAGCACGTTTTCTGTAGTACTCCACTACATCAGCACCAACTGCTCCAGTCTCATTATCTGCAAAGCATCTTGTCATCGGTGCCATCGCTATACGATTACGAAGAGACCAAGTTCCAACTTGAATTGGATCAAACAACTTTGTTTCTTCAACGTTTTCAAAAAATCCCCCAGCATTTACATTTGTTCCTTCATAAATACTCGCTGCTTTATTACTTGAACTTGTCATTTTTCTTCCCCCTAAAAAATCTTACTATAATCGCATCATACTTACTTTTAGATAGTAACGTCAATTTTTACGACTTTACAATAAAAAATTCGAATATCCAAAAAATAAAATGCTATAAATAATATTAAAA
>NZ_JBNLYE010000278.1:0-5397 GCF_050172095.1 Bacillus sp. GMs2/2 | reverse complement strand
AAATAAAAAAATAAATAGGTGATATATATGCTACGTTCTATCTCGCATAATCCAATTTTATCGCATATACCGCCTGCTACTCAAATGCCGAAAGAAGCAAATGTCAGGACAGGACTTGCATTTTCGGATAATTTGCATGCAGATCCGAAAAAAGATAAATTGCTAGAACAAATGGAAGCTTTTGTCGATAATATTGGAGAAATTAAAGAGAAAATTGAAATGGAATTAACGCTTGATAATGTAATGGAATACAAAAATACAGTAAAATCATTTTTGAATTTTTACGTGGATAATGTATTGCAGTATAAAGATGTCATGTCTCGTCACCCGCGTTACGGATATTCACAGAAAATGACGATTGTGAAACAGGCAGAAATGGGATTGAATGAATTAGAAGATGTTATGAATTTAATTAATACGAAAACAGGACATTTAGAAATGTTAAATCAAATTGGAGAAATCCATGGTTTAATTGTGAATTTAGTCTTGTAAAAGGAAGGAAGCTATATGTACATACAATTATATGAAAAACTCGTTATTATTCAAAAAGCGTATGAAAATATTCAAGCGCTTGGAGAGCAAATATATGAGAATTTAAAAAATAAAAATGTAAATGCAGTTCAAAAATTGCAAGTAGAGCAATTGCAGTACATTGATGGTTTAAAAGGGTTATCAAGCTCATTAGAAGAAATGGTTGTTCAGTTCTGTAAAGAACAAGGAGTTGAAGCGTTTCGTGTAAGTGCGTTATTTTCGTATTTTTCTCAAGAAGAAATTGAAAAAATGGAAGAATTACAAAAAAACGTAACTGAATTAGAAGAGAATGTAAAAATGCTTCTTTTGAAAAATCAATATTACTTAAACGTACTATTAAAAACTACAGAAAGTATTGTGGATTCTGTTTCTGAATATAACTTAGAGCGAAACAATAATTCACAAATCTTTATGAACGAACTATTGTAAAGGAGAAGTGAAGCTTTATGAGATTATCTGATTATAATACACCGCTATCGGGCATGTTAGCGGCTCAAATGGGGTTACAAACAACGAAACAAAACTTGTCTAACATTCATACACCGGGTTATGTGCGTCAAATGGTGAATTACGGATCTGTTGGAGCAAGCAATGGTCATACGCCAGAACAGAGAATTGGTTACGGTGTACAAACGCTAGGTGTTGACCGTATTACTGATGAGGTAAAAACGAAGCAGTTTAATGATCAATTATCTCAGCTCTCTTACTATAACTACATGAATTCGACTTTATCACGTGTAGAGTCTATGGTTGGAACGACAGGGAAGAATTCATTATCTAGTTTAATGGACGGTTTCTTTAATGCCTTTCGTGAAGTAGCAAAAAATCCAGAACAACCAAACTACTACGATACATTAATTTCTGAAACTGGGAAGTTCACAAGTCAAGTGAATCGTCTTGCGAAAAACTTAGATACAGTGGAAGCACAGACAGCAGAAGATATTGAAGCGCATGTTAATGAATTTAATCGTCTTGCTGCTAGTTTAGCAGAAGCGAATCATAAAATTGGACAAGCGGGTACACAAGTGCCGAATCAACTTTTAGACGAACGAGATCGCATCATTACAGAGATGTCTAAGTATGCAAACATCGAAGTATCTTATGAATCTATGAATCCTAATATCGCAAGTGTTAGAATGAATGGTATTTTAACAGTAAATGGACAAGATACATATCCACTTCAATTAAATAAAGAAAAAGACCCAATGTCAGTTGAGATTTACGGTTCAGAAATCTCTGTAACTAGCGGAGCGATAAAATCAGCGATTGATACGAAAGCAAAGATTGTTGATTATAAAAAAAATCTCGAAGACTTAATGAATTCAGTGAAAAATCAAGTGAATACAGTGATGGGAAAAGATTTCTTCGTTGGAGATTATGCAAAAGATATGAAGTTAAATCCAGAATTCCAAAAAGATGTTTCGAAAATGAAAATGTCTGCTGAAACAGCAAATAAACTAGCAGCAGTTACAGATGGAGATTATAAAGAAGGTCTTTCTTATAAACAAGCATTAGACCAATTTATAGTTCGTGTTGCATCTGATAAAAGTGCAGTAAATGGTTATCAAAAAATTCATGGCGATTTACTAGAAGGTATTCAGCAAGAAAAAATGAGCGTTGAAGGTGTAAATATGGAAGAGGAAATGGTAAATTTAATGGCCTTCCAAAAATACTTCGTCGCAAATTCTAAAGCTATTACTACGATGAATGAAGTGTTTGATAGTCTATTTTCGATTATTCGATAAGTGATAGTAATTAATTGGAAATATATAAGGAGGAGATAGAAATGAGAGTATCTACATTTCAAAATGCAAACTGGGCAAAGAATCAGTTAATGGATTTGAATGTGCAACAACAATACCATAGAAACCAAGTAACTTCAGGGAAGAAAAATCTTCTTATGAGTGAAGACCCACTTGCAGCGAGTAAATCATTTGCGATTCAACATTCATTGGCAAATATGGAGCAAATGCAAAAAGATATAGCGGATTCGAAAAATGTATTAACACAAACTGAAAATACTTTACAAGGTGTTTTGAAATCTTTAACGAGAGCAGATCAATTAACAGTACAAGCATTAAGTGAGCAAAATGGTGAAAAAGAATTGAAAGCAATCGGTGCAGAGATTGATCAAATTTTAAAACAAGTTGTATATTTAGCGAATACGAAAGAGCAAGGCCGTTATATTTTCGGTGGTGATAGTGCAGAGAAGCCACCATTTACAGAAGATGGTACATACCAGGGCGGAAAAAATGATGTGAACTGGCAACTAAATGACGGTTATGAATTCAAAGCGTTCCGTAACGGAGAAGCGTTATTATCACCGGTTATAAAAACATTAAAACAGATGAGCGAAGCGATGCAAAATGGTGACCAAAAAGCGTTACAACCGTTATTAGGAGAAAATAAGAAAAACTTAGATGGCATCATTAACCGTACAACTGAAGTTGGTTCAACAATGAACACGATGGAGACGTTTAAAACAATTTTAAGCGAGCAAAACTTAGCGCTTCAAGAAAACCGTAAAGAAATTGAGGATGTCGATTTAGCGGTCGCGATTTCTGACTTGGCATATATAAATGCAACGTATGAAGCGACGCTTAAAGCGGTTAGTACGATGAGTAAAACGAGTATTTTAGACTACATGTAATCTATAAGGAGTGAGAAAAATGGCAGGAACAACGATGACAGGTATTGGTGGTAGACAACAAATTTGGAACCTCGGAAATAATATGATCGATACTTCTAACCTAGTAGAATTAGAGATGCAAGCGTTAGATATGAGAAAAACACCGTATACTACTGAGAAGCAAAAACTTACGCAAGATAAACAAGTATATGCAAGTTTAAAGACACAATTTACTCCTTTTACTCAAGTGTTTAAAGATTTAGCAGCTTTTAAAGGGAATGAGAAAAAAGTAACAACAACACAAGACGGCTACATTAATGTGAAAGCTGATGGTGGGGCGATTGCAGGAACTTTTAATATGACTATTACACAGCTTGCGCAGCGTCATCAAATAGCTTCAAATGACATTAAAGATATAAATGCGAAGCTTCCTAAAGATGAAACATTAAAACTAGGCGGTAAAGAACTAAAAGTAACAACTGATATGACATATAAAGATTTAATTAATAAGATTAATGATGGAGATTATGGCGTATCAGCTTATACACTTGGAAATAAAATTTTCATGACCTCGAAAAAAGAAGGAACAGATGGAGTAATTAAGTTTGAGGGGAACACATCTACACTATTTCAAGATATTGGTTTAGCTAATGCGGATGGCACAGCGCTTAATACAATCAATGAAGCACAAAATGCTAAATATAGTATTAATGGTATTGAAGCTGAAAGTTTTACTAATACAATTGAGGCTCTTCCGGGTGTGAAAATTGAATTGTTAAAAGTAACTGAGCCGAAAGTAGAAGGGACACCAGATGCCGGTACAACAACAGATCCAAAAACAAAAGGTGTAGAATTAAAATTTACGGTAAGTGATTCTAATGTAACAGACACAGCCAATATTATTAAAAAGATGGTAGCAGAGTATAATAAAGCAGTTTCTACAGTTGACCTTTTTGCTGGGAAAGATGGAGTTTTCCAAGGGCAGGTAATTATGCAAAGCGTACGTCAAGCGATGAACAATGTTGCAACATTTTCTCAAGATGGTAATTATTTATTCACATTCGGTATTCAATTAAAGCAAGATGGAACGATGGAAGTTAATGATGAAAAATTAACACAAGCATTAAAAGAAAAACCTGATGCAGCGAAGCAATTTTTCTTTAGTTCTAACGGTTTAGGAAAAATGATGGAAGAACCGCTTGATAAAATATTCGGTGATAAAGGTGTAGTTGGAGAACGTGTAAAAAATATTGATTCACGTGTAAGTGATTTAGATAAAAAGATTAAAGATATTGAAACGCAAAACTTGCAAAAGCAAGATGAAATTGTGAAGAAGTATCAAAAGCTAGAGAGTACATTAGCAGCGCTTGATAGCCAACTAAAAACAATTAAAGCAATGACAAAACAAAAAAGTGATGATTAATGAAAGTTGAGGAAGTGATCGTATGCAAGCATGGCAACGTTATATGCAAAATGATATTATGACGAGTAATCCGATTAAAAATACAATTTATATTTATGAAAGATGTATTGTAGAGTTTCGTAATTTAGAAGAACTTTTACATACTTTTAAACTACAAGAAGGGGACGCACTTCTTGAAAAATTAGAACGTATTTTTGAAGAACTAAAGCTTCAATTAAATCCTGAAATTACGAAAGATTTATATGATAGTCTCTATGGTTTATATGATTGGATTAGCATTCAAATTCAAACGATGAAAGTAACGCGTGAAGCGAAAGATATTGATGCAATTGTGAAAGTGTTACAAGATTTAATAGACGGTTACCGCGGAGCACTTGAAAATGAACAATGATATTTATCGGACGTTTGTCAGCTGTTTTAATGAAATCGGTGAATTGCAAGTGTCAGACAGAGAGTTTGCTGAGAAGAGTGAGATGTTAAATCGCTGGATGATGACATTGGATGAAGAAACGCGTGCGCAAGTTGCGGCAGAAGTAAGCCCGTTCATTATTAAGGCCGCTCAGCATATTCGGGATAAGCAAAAGATTTTGGAAGAAATGATTATGACAAATGATGGGCGAATGAAGGCTAATTCATTTTACGGTAAATATTAATAATAACGTTTGGAAACAGATTCCCCTTTTAAAAGGGGGTCTATTCCTTCGTTTACATAAAGAACTCCGCTGATTGAGGTTTCATTTTATGACTGTGATGAAAAAATCATAGTAATCTAAATAATAGAAAAATGGACTTTAGTTTGTAGTTTATATATTGA
>NZ_JBNLYE010000277.1:0-5400 GCF_050172095.1 Bacillus sp. GMs2/2 | reverse complement strand
CGAAAAAAATATAAAAAAGACATCTTTTTTAGGGAAAGATGTCTTTTTTATATAAACCTTAATGTTCGTTCTGTAAAACCCTCGCTGCCTTTACTCCCTCTTTCTCTTCTTTTAAAAACAACGATACGATAAAAGCAACAATGATAAAGACTAACCCTAGTGCAAATGCACCTTGGAATCCAGGCGTTAAACCGTTTAACTTCTCTACTGGATCCAGTGGATTTGCGGAGCTTTCCATATAGCTAGTTGTTCCTGAAGACATTTTCGATATGAATATAGCTGTACCAATTGCGCCAGCTACTTGTTGCAGTGTACTAAACAGTGCTGTTCCGTGCGGATATAAATCTGGTGTTAATTGATTTAAACCGTATGTTTGTGCTGTCATAACAAACATGAGTCCAACCATTAATACGCTATGCATAACAATAATTTGTACCATTGATGTATCAGGAGTAATACCTTTAAATAAGAACATTGCAATTCCTACTAACACAATGCCGGGAACGATAATAACTTTCGGACTAAATTTATCAAATAGTTTACCTGCGATTGGTCCCATAATGGCGCTAATAACACTTCCCGGAAGCATGATGATTCCTGATTTAAAGGCTGTGACAAGTAAAACTGTTTGCAGGAACATCGGTAATAAAGTCATCGTTGAAAATAACGACATCATCACAATGACGATTAATCCAACTGATAATGTAAACATCGGGACTTTAAATGCGCGTAATTCTAAAATTGGATTCTCAATTTTTAATTGTCGGACGACAAAAATACATAATGAGATAAGCCCAACAAGTAAAGTGCCATACACTTTCGCATCGGACCATCCTAAGTCACCTGATGCACTAAAGCTATACACAAGTCCGCCAAATCCGAGTGTCGATAAAAGGATAGATGGATAATCTACTTTTGGCCTTGTTAACTCTGAAACATTTTGAATGTACTTCATTCCAATCATAATGGAAATGATCACGACAGGAATAACAATATAGAATAACCAGCGCCAATTTAGTGAGTCTACGATTACTCCAGATAATGTAGGACCAATTGCCGGAGCTGCCATCATCACAAGTGCGATTAATCCCATTGTGGCACCACGTTTTTCAGGTGGACAAATGATTAAAATCGTATTCATTAATAACGGTGTAATTAATCCCGTCGCTACAGCTTGGACGATACGGCCGACTAATAAAACAGAAAATGTCGGTGCGGATCCCGCAATTAATGTACCAGCTAAAAACGTTACCATAGCGATTAAAAACATTTGCCTCGTTGTGAGCCATTGTTGAAGTAACGCTGTAATCGGGACTAAAACCCCAACTACTAACATGTAAGCTGTAGAAAGCCATTGAATCGTTGAAGCTGTTACGCCAAATTCTTTCATTAATACGGTTAACGCATTACCAAGTAACGTTTCGTTTAATAATGCAACCATTGCCCCTAGAAGTAATGCAATTAAAATGGGGGTATGTTTCAAATTAGAAGTATCAACTTTGCCACTTGCAGGGCTCTTAGTTGTCATATTCATTTGTAAATTCTCCTCCTGTTTCTTACTAAAAAACTTTAAATACACCAGAACACATGTAATATAATATACATATGTAGATTAAAAAGGGAGAATCAATTTTCAGCCACTGTATATTTAATCTACAAAAAAGGAGAATTGTAGATGAACGATAATGAAAAACAAATTGATTTACGTATTAGACGTACACATAAATTACTATGGGATTCCTTATTTGAATTAATGACACAATCAAAACAGAAATATAGTACGATCACAATTAACCAAATATGTGACCGCGCGATGGTACACCGAACAACCTTTTATAAACACTTTGAAGATAAAGATGCTTTATTAGCATTTGGATTTAAACGATACAGCAAGATGATTGCTGAAATACCCGTTTCAGATCGATTAAGTAAACCATTTCAAGTAATGGAACAATTTCTACACCATGAAGAAATCGGTAAAATATTAGAAACGCAAATGTCTGATGAACAATTTATTAACCGGACACAGTATTTAAGTCACGAAACGAGAAAACAAGAAATAGAAGCGTTACATCAACTGCGCAAAAATCATACGATGCCAAATGATCTAATCATTGAATTTTATTCAGGGGCAATCACCTCATTAAGCGCATGGTGGTTTAAAAATGAAAGAAGCGTTTCTGCGGCTGAAATGGATAGGTATCTCCACCAACTTATTAACAGGGATATTTTTCAGTTTGAAGAGGAATAAGACTACACCTTTTCAATCATGCAATAAAGTGAAACTTTAATCAGTGGGGGGTTTTGTTCATCCCCCACTGATTATCAGCCCTCACCAATCGGACTTTTACGGACAGCCCGACCCCCACCTAACTTCTTTGCTTCCACTGAATTTTGAGGTGGGGGTCTTACTGCCCGTTAAAGCGGGATCAAATTGACCACAAAATAGGAATATGATATATTTTCCGTAGAATACTATATAAGTATGACATCAAATAAAATGGCATATAATAAAAAGAAGAGATGCGCTAACATCTCTTCCTTAACTGCTACCGTATAGGGTGGTGGTTATTACACGTTACTATTTTTTACGAAACCCACCCTTTTGCTTCCTACGGCGCGGAGTGGGTTTTTTGTTGTCCTTATCCAGAAGTTGCTTCCGCAAAAAATACGCTGAAACTTCGCGCACAGTCGCTTTCAGAAACTCTTTTACAAGGTCAAACAAAAACTCCATATTATCACCCCCTTTCCTTCCAAATGGAAAGAAGGGATAACCACCCACCCTCACAATATGCAGTTACATATATTTTATCAAATGATTGTAAAGATATTATGTAAACCAAACAAATGAAATTTTACATAAAAAAAAGCCCTTCTAAACCGGGCTTTTCTATCACCATTATTTAGCGATCTTCTTCAAATCCGAACTTTCTATAACTGAAAGCATATTCACCTTTTATTAAGATGGACCATAACCAATAAGATGAGCAATTATAACTGCTATTAAACCGATCGAGTATTCAATTAGAATTAAAGGAAGAATCCACCTTGCCCACCTTGTCCATGAAATTCCTGCAATTGCTAATCCAGCCATTAGCGTACCACCTGTTGGAAAAATAATATTTCCAATACCATCCGCGAATGAAAAGGATAATACAGCTGTTTGGCGTGTAATGTCCAATAAATCTGCAAGTGGCGCCATGATAGGCATTGTCAACATTGCATGACCACTACCTGATGCTAAAATAAAATGAATCGCTACTTGGAAGTTGTACATTCCAACAACACTTAAAAAAGGAGAAATATGTTCCATTCCTTCCGACACTTGATACAGTAGTGGGTCTATAATATGCCCTTGATTCAAGACAACTAAAATAGCGCGTGATACACCAATAATTAAAGCTCCCCCGATTAAAGATGCCGATCCTTGTGTAAAAGATTCTACTGTATCATCAAGAGATATCTTGCCAAGAATTGCAATGATTATAGTTAAAATAATAAATAAGGCTGCAATTTCTTTTATATACCACTCGTACTTAATAACACCAAATACAAGAATAATATAATTGATTAAAAAGGCCGTTAATATCCATTTATGTCTTTTTGTTAACTCTACTTTCGCTGTTAGTAGGCTGTCTTGCTTGTTTGTATCGAATTTTCCGTAAATTCCGCTTGCAGGATCCCTCTTTACTTTCATCGCATGACGATAAACGAATGTAACAGCAATTACATATATGACTACGAATAAAACGAGGCGGAACCCCATCCCCGAATACATAGGAAGACCCGCTATCCCTTGAGCCAGCCCAACTGTAAACGGATTCATAATTGCCGTTGTAAATCCGACGGACGCTCCTACTAGTACCATCGCAGTTCCTGTTATCGTATCAAATCCAACCGCAAGAGCTAGCGGAATAAATAGAGGCACATACACTAAAGCTTCCTCAGCCATCCCCATTAATGACCCGCCAAGTGCAAAGAACAGCATGATAATAGGAATCATTAACTTTTCACGGTTAGCGAGTTTTTTTGCCATCGTTGAAACAAGAGCCTCAACCGTACCAGATGCCTTTAATACACCAAAAAAACCTCCAATAATAAGAATAAAAAAGATAATATTAGCAGCTTCTACCATACCTGTAGGAATAGATTTTACCGTATCAAAAAATCCAAGTGGCGTTGATTCAATCCATTTAAATGAATTTGGATCTACTGTTGTATACCCATTTTTTTCAATCTGTTCATATTTTCCGGCCGGCAATATATGTGTAATAACAGCCGCAATAACTAGCAAGACAAGTAACATTGCAAATACGTCTATTTTCCATTCTTTTCTTTCCTTTTTTTCTTCTGGCTCGAATGAAACTGCCTTCTCTGATACTTGACTCATATACCAATCCCCTTTGCAATAAAATGAAACGTTGATCAATGGGGGTTTTGTTCATCCCCCACTGATTATTACTTTTCCGGGCAGCTGGCAGTCTGGTTTCCCCACTACCATGACGTACCAAGCTATCCACCAATTCTTTTATTTATAACACGCTAGGATTTAACTACCTTTTTACTAATTTCATTTACAAATTGGTTAAATAAACGTTGCTGCAAGACATCCCTTTCCGACATCATTTCTGGATGCCATTGAACCGCTGCTACATAACGATGAGCTTTGGATTCAATAGCCTCTATCACACCATCAAAGGACCATGCGCTTGCCTCAAAATCTTTTCCTAATGTTTTCACTGCTTGATGGTGAAAAGAATTAACCATTAAAGATTTTTGGCCAATAGCCTCATAAATTTTCCCCTCTTCCAGAAGATCTACGGAATGAGAGCCCTGCCATTTACGGAACTGTTCTCGAACATGGAAATATTCTGGCCCCATCTCGTGCTCTAAGTCTTGATAAAGAGTTCCACCAGCTGCAACATTTAACACTTGTAATCCTCGGCAAATTCCTAAGATAGGAATATCTTTTTCTAAAGCCTGCTTTGCCAGATTTAATTCAAAATTATCTCGTTCTTCCTCTACAGTACCTATATATGCTTTTGGAATATCACCGTAATAAACAGGATTGATGTCCGCGCCACCAGCCAATAACAATCCATCTAATTGATTAAGTGTGGACTCAATTTGATCAACTTCCTCAATTGGAAGTAGAACAACCGTTGCACCTGCTCGTTGAATTGAACGAATGTAGTCATAAGAAAAGATAGCCATATCTTGACCTGGTAGCCCTCGTAAGCCCTCCTTCCCTATTTCACTATGATCAATATAATACCCAGTAACACCAATTAGTGGTTTCATTTTCTCTCACCTCATAATTTAAATGGTTTCGTTGTCTTTCTCTGTTGAAATTGTATACTCTTAACCTCCCTTTTCTAGCAAGTGGTAAAGAATTAAATA
>NZ_JBNLYE010000276.1:0-5429 GCF_050172095.1 Bacillus sp. GMs2/2 | reverse complement strand
TCACGTATACATATCGTCCTTTTCATTATAAATCTTTCATAAAGCGGAGAGTGGGTATCAAGAATGGAGTTACGTCATTTAGAGTATTTTATTCAAGTTTGTAATAATAATAGTTTTACTAAAGCTGCGGAAGTTCTAGGTATTTCACAGCCGACTTTAAGTCAACAAATACGTGTGTTAGAAGGTGAACTTGATACACCTTTGTTTCATCGAGTTGGAAGAGGTATCAAAATGACAGAAGCGGGTAAGCTGCTATTTGATAAAGGAAAATTTATCATGCAACAATTTGATGACGTTTATAATGAAATTTTTGAATTAAAGGGTGTAAAAAGAGGTGTGATTACTATAGGAGGTCTATTAGAGGACCTTACTTATTTAACACCTTATATTATGAAGTTTCAACAACATTATCCCAACATCGTAGTGAAAATTGTAGAATCCGAAGTTGCCGTAAATCAAATCGTTGACAAAAATATTGATTTTGGGATTACACGTAGTGCTCAAATTCCAGACACATTAACAAACACCCTTTTGTATAGTGAAGAGCTCGTCCTTGTCATTCCCAAAAATCATCCTTTGAATGAAAAATCATTTGTTTCTTTTCGAGAATTAGTAGGGCTGAGTAGAATAATGGTTTCATGTAGTTGTCGTGAATCTATTAAAATATATTGTGAGAGTTTAGGGTTATCTTTATCTGAAGCAAATATAGAAACAAAATCTTCTATTTCTCTATTGAGCCTTGTATACAATGGACATGGGGTTGCCATAATACCTCTTTCACTGGTTAACTTTGTTAATAATGATACTTTGAGCATAGTTCGTATTACTGATCCAACACCAAGTCAAGATATTAATCTTATTCACTTTGATGATAAATTTTTAAGTTTTGCTGCACGCATCTTTATGCAGAAGTTAAATGATTCGCAAAAAGTATCAGTGTAATAGAAATAATAATGATTCTAGTGTGAAATTTGAAAAAATCTATAAGTCTTAAGATAAAGCAAATATTAAAGTCAAAGGGCAGTGGCTTTATATGTGTGGTGTGATTGATTTTTGACTTTTACTTAAGGGAAAGGGGTAGGCTTTGCAAGGAGAGAAGGATGTAAAAAACAAGTCAAGTTTAAGCTATCAACTCTTTTGTCCTATTAAATAGTAATAGATTCCAATAGAGATATACAATGCTATTTCGAATCTACATATCCTTATTGCAGAAAGAAAACCACCGGCATTATACCGGTGGTTTTGATTTAGAAAGCAAAGCAAGTACAACCAATACCCCATTTAGTTCCATCTTTTCCTATTACGGTATGAGTGTGTTGATGGAGAGGGTTACTGCAACTATGTAACTTGTTATCATGGGCATCGTGAGAAAGTATAGTGTTGGCTAGGTTAGCACCGCCATAACCATAAACTCCCGTCGGTGACCAGTCAGGTGATGCTGGCGGCAATTCAGGTGATAAATTTTTAAATTCATCATTTCCATACACAACCTGTCCGCCCATAATTGTGAGTAATGATTCAAGGTTTTTGATTTCTTCTTCTGGCACAGTAAAGTAGTCAGCAGACAATACAGCAAGATCAGCAAACTGACCTACTGCAAGGGTTCCTTTTTTACCTTCATCACCAGAGAACCACGCACTTCCTTTTGAATATAATTCCAGGGCTACTTTTCTATCCAGTTTATTTTTTTCATCGTATATCGAAAGTCCACCAATGGTTTTTCCGGCAACCATCCAATAAAGAGCGACCCAAGGGTTATAGCTGGAAACTCTAGTTGCATCACTACCGGCGCCAACAGGTATACCAAGGTCTAACATACGATAAATCGGAGGAGTACGCTTTGCAGCTTCCTTTCCGTATAAATCAACAAAGTATTCACCTTGAAAAGCCATGCGGTCTTGGATGGCAATACCGCCATTTAAAGCCTTAACACGTTCCATGCTACGATCTGAGATTGTTTCTGCATGATCAAACCACCATCGTAGACCATTAAAAGGAATTTCACTGTTAACTTCCTCGAATACATTTAAGAAACGTGTGATTGACTCATCATAAGTTGCATGTAAACGGAAGGGCCAACGGTTTTCCACCAATAGAGAAATTACTTTCTTTAAGTCAGCTTCCATCATCGTAGCTAGTTCAGGCCGTGGCATTTGAAATTTTTCAAAATCGGCTGCTGAGAATACTAACATCTCTCCGGCACCATTCATTTTATACTTATCAGTTCCTTGACCTGGAGAAACAATTTTTGCCCATGAAGCAAAGTCTTCATATTCATGATTTGGATTCTGCGTAAATAGATTATAAGCAATACGCAAAGTTAATTGTTCCTTCTCGGCTAAATGTTCAACAACTTTGTAATCATCAGGATAATTTTGGAATCCACCACCTGCGTCAATAGCACTTGTAATACCTAATCTATTTAATTCGCGCATAAAATGGCGAGTTGAATTAATCTGGTCGTCAAAATTAAGTGCTGGTGCTTTACCCAAACTTGAATAAAGAATAGAAGCGTTAGGATTCGCAATTAAAAGGCCCGTTGGATTACCTCGTTTATCCCGCTCAATTAAGCAGCCTGGAGGGTCTGGTGTATCTTTTGTATATCCCAGTGCATGCAGCCCAGCACGATTTACAAGTGCTCTATCGTAAAGATGTAGCACAAATACAGGAGTGTCTTCAGAAACGGCATTAATTTCTTCCAAAGTTGGCAACCGTCTCTCTTTAAATTGAAATTCAGACCAACCTCCAACTACCCTTACCCACTGAGGAGCAGGTGTACGCCTTGCCTGTTCTTTGAGCATTTCTAGAGCAATAAAAAGTGATGGCACGCCTTCCCAACGTAATTCCATATTATAATGCAGACCACCACGAATAACGTGTATATGAGAGTCATTCAGGCCTGGAATAGCTCTCTTTCTTTTAAGGTCTATTTTCTTTGTTTTTTCCGTGGCACTATTAAGAAGCTCATCTCCACCTACTGCAGTGACTAAACCATCAGTTATGGCGATAGCAGATACCTCAGGCTGAGAAGGGTCAAGGGTAGTAATTTTTCCGTTATATAAGATCATATCCGGTAAATTCATGTTCACACCTCGTCTACTTTCTATTATTTTGTAACCATGGATGAAATAATTTACCGAAAATCGGCATGACTACCCATGATAGCAAGGACACTATACATACTGAAACAAAAAAGGCCGACATAATAGGATTCATATGTTTTATAATAGGTCCTATCACTTTAGGAACTAACATGCTAAGAGGCCATACACCCAAAAGGGTAACGATAGACATTTTCCATTTTGGCGGTGGAACTGGCGTTTTCGGAGTAACAAACCAATAAGCCAAACTACTTTCAGTTTTGTAACTCGGATTAGTAACTTGAAATTGTTCTGCCGTTTTTAACAAATCCCGGCGAATGTCTGATTCTTGCCAAGCACGTAGATGCTCATACGTATCAAAGCGAAAAATAACAGTATACTCTCTCGATTCGTTATTTGGGACTATTAGATTTACACCTAAATGCCCTGGGAATTTAGTAGCGGCAGCTTCGATTTCATGTCTCCATGTTTCAAACTGTTTTTCTTTACCTTGTTGAATTTCCCATGTAACAATCGTTGTTACTGGATCAGCAGCATCCATCGTGTTCCCTGTATAAGTCTCTTCGACAGCTACTCCTTCTTGTTTCATATTTTCCTGCTTGGAAGCGCGCCGTGCACCATAGTATATGCGTATTCTACTCCTTGACCATAAGCGCCAGTGTGCTCCTTTACAATTTCCATTACAGCATCATAAGTGTCTTTGTGTGCCCAGTCACGTTGGTATTCAAGTAAAACTTGAATTGCTGTCACTGGAATTGCACCAGCTTGTTCTACACGACGCATAGCAGCGTTATGTGCTGTCAGACTAGTACCACCTGAAGCATCATCAACTGCATACACTTCATAGCCAGCTTTCATTGCTTCAAGCACAGGGAATGCAAGGCAAACTTCAGTCCAAAGTGCTGCAAATATTAATTTCTTTCTACCTGTTGCTTTAACTGCTTCAACAAATTTTGGATCTTCCCAAGAGTTCATTGAACTGCGTTCTATAATTTCATGGTTTGGGAATATATCAAGAATTTGTGGCCAAAAATAACCAGAAAAGCTGCGTGTCTCAACTGTAGTAAGAATAGTAGGTACGTTAAAAGTTTTTGCTGATTTAGCAAGTAGCATAACGTTATTAATCAATGTTTGTCTATCAATACTTGCAACTCCAAAAGTCATTTGAGGTTGAAAATCAATCAAAATTAATGCACTGTTCTCCGGATTTAACAATTCTAAATTACTCATAATAAAACGCTCCTTTTTTAATTGTTTAAAATTGTAATCGTAAAAATAAAATTTTTGCTATACCTTTTAAATTAAAAGAGAGTGCTGATTTAATCAGCACTAAATGTATACTATCCATTTTTTTGAAAGTGATTTAAAGCTATTTCTTTGAAATACATTTATCCCGCATTAACGGGCAGTAAGACCCCCACCTCAAAATTCAGCGGAAGCAAAGAAGTTAGGTGGGGGATCAACTGCCTGTAAAAGCCCGATTGGTTCAACTAATAATCAGTGGGGGATGAACAAAACCCCCACTGATTAAAGTTTCACTTTATGCATTTTGTTTACTAAGATCTCGCTGAGCTCCCATATAGCTTCCAATTATATTTTGATAGCCTGGAAGATTGCTAGCAAGCAAATTGCCAAAACCTTCGACATCGTTGCGCCAATCGCGTTGTAATTCGCAAGCTACGCTAAACCAGTTCATAAGTTGCACACCACTATGTGCCATACGAGTATTGGCAGCATCTGCAACTTGTTTACTGAAAGTTCCTGAAGCATCAGTAACAGCAAATACTTCATATCCAGCTTTTATAGCGGACAGTGCCGGGAAAGCAACACAAACGTCCGTAACTACGCCTGCGATGATAAGTTGTTTTTTTCCAGTGTCTTCGATTGCTTTTACAAAATCATCATTATCCCATGCGTTAATTTGTCCAGGTCGAGCTATTTTTGGTGCATGAGGAAAGAGATCAACCAATTCTTGCATTAAAGGTCCATTAGGCCCGTTTTCAAAACTTGTTGTTAAAATAACTGGTAAATCAAAAAACTTAGCAGTATGAGCAAGAGCTAAAACATTGTTCTTGAATTCATCAACACCATAGTCACGTACTAGTCCGGACATAAGACCAGTTTGATGATCTACTAAAAGCACGACAGCATCATCTTTGTTAATACGAGAATAGAGATCAGTCATTATGTATTCCTCCTAAAAATTAAGTAATCGAAGAAAGTTTAAATAGTCGAATACTATCATAAGTTTCTTCGTTTATAACTAAGCTTACCAATAATATTGGTTATAGCAGCATTCACAGAACATGAAGTGCTATACAATTTTAT
>NZ_JBNLYE010000275.1:0-5453 GCF_050172095.1 Bacillus sp. GMs2/2 | reverse complement strand
GTTATAAGTTGTATATAGTTCCATATGGAATAGTAAGAAAAGAACTTCCGTACGGTGTAACATGATGTACTGGATAAAAATACTCTACGGATGAGTAATATGGTTGTACTCCTTGCTGCTGCATTTGTTGTTGCATTTGCAATGCTTGTTGAATAGCTTGAACTGTACTTTGTGCTCCACTATACGTTATAGACGTACCATACGCTGGTCGCATGCCAGCTTCAGAATTAATATATGAATAAAACATAATTTTCAACTCACTTCCGTATAATTTGTTACACATTATATTATGATTCTTTATTTCATTGGTACTATAATGCTAGTTCGCTCGCTTATATTCAAATGATAAAATAAAAAAGTAGCTGCTAGACTACTTTTAATTCTTCTTATTACCAAATGAAATGATATACATATTCTCCGTTTACACGCTCATCAATTCCAGCAACCCTAACGAATCTAAGTAAATCCGCCCCTTGAAGAAAATATACCGACATCGTAACCGGTACTTGTGACCACATGAATTGATAAAGCTCATTCACTCTCTGATTCGTCGTAACGATTAAATCATTTACAGGTCCATGATTCCATGCAGAGGTTTGAACTGAAGTGAAAGAAAGGTCTTTCCCATTAACCACTATTCTTGCCACGCTTTGAGTTATGTCCACAATACTCCCCTCCAACATTACAAAAATTGGACCTTTTTTAGTTCATATTATTATAAATATTCTTGACTGTAATAAATGTTTAAGGCAAATCCCTAATAAAGTGAAACTTTAATCAGTGGAGGTCTTACTGCCCGTTAATGCGGGATACAATTTTTTTATTCATATCCCTCAATTCCCATTACAACCATATAATTTCTAACCTGATTCAATTTTTGTAATTAATATAAAAAGCATCTTAATTAGATGCCCTTTACTTATCTTCCACTACAATTCTACTATTAAAATAGCAACGCCAAATCCGATGCAAACCAATCCTATTAACATGAATAGCAATCGGAATCCCCATAAATCACTGATTATTTCTATAATATGAACCAGCACAATAATAATAAAATCTTTAAATCCACTGAAACCATGTTCCTTTGTCTCTCTGATTCCATCGATTACAGTCAGACAAACAATAAAAATACCTAAACCAATTAATATAAAACCTAATACAAGCATTCATATATCCTCTTTTTTCTTTTATCTCGCATTAACGAACATTTCCACTTTAAAATTCAGTACATACGAGGACGTAAGGTGAAAAATTAACTACCCGTAAAACCTGATTAGTGCATGCTAATAATTAGAGGGAGGTGGTCCTCTCTTCACTTTATATTATCATGAAAGGATATGAGCTTCGGAGTTATTTCTTTATAAAATAAAAAATAGCTAATTCACTACTTAAAAAGTAAAAAAGCATTAGATTGACTAGTATGTAGATTGTTGAATGCATGTAAAATGTTTTTAAATTATCTACTCTTTTTTTAGCTCGGAAGTAACTCTCATCTCGTTCCATCTTTATACACCACTTTCTTACTCACACTGAACGCAATATTCAATTGATGAGTTTGTCATTTCGTTACCTCCAATTAACGCTTTTGTTCAATGTTGTAATTTTCTTGTATAATAAAAGTTAATTAATCTAGAAGGTACTCTGAGAAAAAGCGAAAAATCAGCTGGAAAGCTTATCGATTTAAATATTTATTCGAAATTAATAAGCAATTAATTTTAGTCACTCTGCCCATACTCAATCAAAGTTTGGGCTTCTTTAATTTCTGTATAAAATTCAAAAGTTTGACACAATCCTGGAAAAAGCTTATAAAGAAAAGTGAGGTTCCGTTATTTTCACACTTAGTAGCGCAGTCATGTTACATACAATTTTATAAGTGTGAACGAACTACAAAACTAAAAAACAAATAATAAGTTTGCAACATGTTTGCAAATACGAATTTTGCATATAAATTCGTGTGATATTGAAAGGAGTTTTACTTATGAAAGAAATTAAAACAGAACAAGAATTCAAAGACATCATCGCAAGCGAGGAGCCAGTAGTTGTTAAGTTCTTTACTACATGGTGCCCAGATTGCGTACGTATGGACAACTTTATCGGAGATGTAATGGAAGAGTTCAATAAATTTGAATGGTATTCTATTAATAAAGATGAGTTTCCAAGTATCGCTGAAGAGTATCAAGTAATGGGTATTCCAAGTTTACTTGTATACCAAAACGGTGAGAAGCTAGGCCACTTACATAGTGCTAACGCAAAAACTGAAGAGCAAGTTACTGAGTTTTTAGAAGCATACTAAGATGAAAGCCCTCTGGAAAACATTTTCCAGAGGGCTTTCATCTGTTTTCATAATTATCTTTTGACGTTTTTCCTCGTTTAATGAATTACACCTTGTCATGATAAGAATAATATGTAGTAAGAAAAGTATTCGTTTCTTGATCCATCTACCCTCCTATCTCTTTAGTAAATAGACTCTAATTAGGTTTACACCCTGACTTTGTACTTTTCAACATATTTTTCCTTCACGAAACTTTGTTACCCCCTTCTTAAAAAGCTATAAAACGTCAACAATGTTTGTATAGACCCACACGACTTTCGTTTGATACTCTATTTATAGAAAGAAATTCCTTTAAAGAAAGGTGAGTGATTAAAATGGATACTCTTTCTCATAAAGAAGCTGATAAAGGCGCTATTGTCAGCATTATGGCCTACATATTTTTATCCTCTATGAAAATCATCATCAGTTATATTACCCTCTCTAGCGCATTACGCGCTGACGGTTTAAATAACTTAACGGATATCGGTGCTTCTTTAGCAATATTAATTGGTCTAAAAATATCTCGTAAACCTCGTGACCCAGATCATCCGTATGGGCATTCGCGTGCCGAACAAATCGCATCACTTGTTGCGTCCTTCATTATGGCAACAGTCGGATTAGAAGTTGTTATTAGTGCCATTCAATCTTTCTTAAATCCGAAACAAGCAGCGCCCAATGTACTCGCTGCATGGGTTGCTTTATTTTCTGCTGTCGTTATGTATTGCGTGTATTTGTATACGAAAAAAATTGCAGCACGAACAAAAAGTAAATCATTAGAAGCCGCTGCAAAGGATAATTTATCAGATGCGCTCGTAAGTATTGGTACTGTAGTAGGTATTGTCGGTTCTCAGTTCCAAATGCCTATTTTAGACCCTATTGCCGCTTTAATTGTCGGTCTTATTATTTGTAAAACTGCATGGGAGATTTTCGTAGAATCTTCTCATATGCTTACAGATGGAATTGATCCTGATAAAATGGAAGAATACGCTGATGCTATTGAGCATATTGGCGGTGTGGAAAACATTGTAGATATTCGAGCACGTATGTACGGGAATCAAACGTACGTTGATATTACAATTGAAGTAGATGCTCGCATGGATGTTGGAGAAAGTCACTGTATTACCGACAACATCGAAGCTATGCTTCGCAAAAAGTTTGGAATTTACCATGCACACATTCATGTTGAGCCAATGAAAAAAGAACCTATTATGACATAGGTTCTTTTTTTATGAACGTTTTATGGAATATAACACATAAAACGAGCCAGCTACCACCAGCTGCCCATCCTGCTAATATGTCAGATGGATAGTGCACGCCAAGATATATTCGGCTAACTGAAATAGATAATACAACAAAGCTTGCTATAAGAATAATTAATAATTTTTTATGCAATGAAATACGATCTTCAGTAATTGTGACGTATGCAATAAATCCTAAAAAAGCAGTAGCATTCATCGTATGACCGCTCGGAAAACTATATCCAGTTGCAGTAACAAGCTGCGTGACATCAGGTCTTGCTCGTTCGTACCATAGTTTAAGCATACTGTTTAAATAACGAGATCCGTAGTAATTAATTGTTAGAAGTAACGCACTAAGCAACTTTTTTCTAACGAGAAAATACATTACAAGAATAATGAGTAATGGAAAATATATTCTTTTGGAACCGATAAAAGACACCCAAGTAAAATAGGTCGTCAAATAATCGTTTCGAAAGCTTTGAATAAAATGTGCGACTATATTGTCAAAGTTCTCAATACAAGCGGTATGATACGAAAGTGATAATACGACAAAACAAATGAGTAACGTAAAACTTAGCAAGTATAAATGTCGATATCGTTTCACATACATAACCTCACTATGCAAAAAAATGGAGCGGTTGTTTTAGTTTTCCTCTCCATTTCTTTTTTATGCATAGTTTATTAAAAAATATAATTATTAATTTTTTGCTTCATCTCAGGGATATCTTCTCTTGTTACGGTAAAACGAATCACCTTCTCATCAAGATCAAGCGCCTCAGCGAATAATCCAGCTAAACCACGGGATTTTCTATCTACTTCCATAATAATTTCTAGTCGGTCGTATGCACGTGGCAAGATTAATAATTCTAATTCATCTAATTTCCCATAATGCTCTCCAGAAACCGGAATAAACTCAAATTCTTGTGCGAATGGAACTTGCTTACGTAATCGATGCGGTAATTCTTCACATTCTATATGACGTACTTTAAACCCTAATTCATTTACACTATCTAAAACACTACTTAATAATGCATTGGGTAACACTTGAACGTAGTCGCGGTCACTTGGGTCTATACTACGTTTAATATCAAGACCTGTATGAATCCAAACCGTTTTCATACCAAGTGTAAGTGGTGCTTCAATTGGCATTGGAAAAGAAAATGGAATTTCAACTTTTTCATTCGGTTCTACAGAAAAAGGTTCTGTTAAGCGTACTCGCTCTAAATCATATGTTGCTGTTACTTTTTTATCATCCACTTCTCGTACATACGACGTCGATAATGTTAAGTAAATGCTTTCAATTTGTTGGCTAACTGAACCTCCAGTTATATGAACCTTTCCAACTATTTCTTCCCCAACAATATACTCATCTTTTTCAAGAACAGTATCTACCTTTGCACTTCCAATACCAACGCTTGCTAAAAACTTTTGAAACATGGAGTCTCCATCCTTTCTAAAGCAGAAGCTACATCTTGTTTTAAATCTTGTACATTCTCATAGTACGGCGTTTTTATTTGTAACATTCGCATAAGAATTTCGCGATTATAATGTTCCAAAGTTAATTCTTCGTACCATGGTTTTTCCTGTTTTTCATTAGATTCATATCCTGCATATAATAAAAATAATGAGAAATGACCGAGCGCATAAAAGTCACTACGAAAGTGAACTTCTCGCATCAAAGCTTGTTCACCTTCGTAAGTTGTAGCTCGCTCATCATCCTCACCTTTCCATTTAGCCAATCCAAAATCAATAATACTAATTTGATTTTCTTTCATTAGTATGTTTGGAATGCGTAAATCTCGATGAATAATGCCTTCACTATGAAACACCGATACACTTTCTAATATTTCATATAAAATCTCAAAAACTTCACGTTCTGTATATACATACCCATCTATGAA
>NZ_JBNLYE010000274.1:0-5534 GCF_050172095.1 Bacillus sp. GMs2/2 | reverse complement strand
ATCGTATTTTTTGTGTTAATATTCAAAATATAAAGGGTATTCGTCGTATGGAAATGGAGGGAATGGAGGTTTTTCCAATCGATAAGGATATTAAAGAAATATTTTGTTCACACTTGAAAAACAATAGGCACCAATTCGTAGAGAACTGGAAAAACAAAATGATAATTTCCGAAAAAGATCCATTTAAACTAGAAGTAGTTCAAAATGGAGAGGATTTACTAGAGTTAATTATCGAACTTACTATGGAAGATAAAGATATAAATTATCTTCAACCGTTATGTGAGAAAATTGCTATTGAACGTGCTGGAGCAGATGCGAATATTGGAGATTTTGTTTATAACGCAAACGTGGGAAGAAATGAACTTTTCGAAGCGATGTGTGAATTAGATGTTAGCGCTCGTGAATTGAAACCAATTATGGCAAAAATACATACTTGTTTTGACAAATTAATTTATTATACCGTTTTAAAATACTCGGAAATTATATCGAAGAATTTAGAGGAAAAACAGCAATATATTAACGAAACACATAAAGAAAGACTGACGATTTTAGGACAAATGTCAGCTAGTTTTGTACATGAATTTCGTAATCCGCTTACTTCCATTATGGGGTTTGTCAAATTATTAAAGGCAGATCATCCGAGTTTATCGTATTTAGATATTATTTCGCATGAATTAGATCAATTAAATTTTCGTATTTCGCAATTTTTACTCGTATCAAAAAAAGAAATGTGGAATGAATCGGAACGGTTTTGGCTTAATGACTTGTTTCAAGACATTATACAATTCTTATATCCGAGTTTGGTCAATGCGAATGTTTTGATTGAAAAGAATTTACCGTATCCAATTCCGCTTGTTGGTTATCGGAGTGAAGTGAGACAAGTATTTTTAAACATATTAATGAATTCAATTGATGCTCTTGAATCAATGAAAGAAGAACGAAAAATTATCATTGATGTATTTGAAGAAGATCAAGCTATTCGAATTGTGATAAAAAATAATGGACCAATGATTCCAGCTGAAAATGTAGAAACGATTTTTGAACCATTTGTAACTACTAAAAAGTTAGGAACTGGTATTGGATTATTTGTATGTAAACAAATTGTGGAAAAACATAATGGATCCATTATGTGTCGATCAGATAACGATTGGACAGAATTTCAAATTGCATTTCAAAAATAAACAGTCTACACCAAATGAATGGTGTAGACTGTTTTAATTTGTGAGTATAACGGCTTCTAATTTAGGATCTTTAGTTGAATAACCTACTATTGAAATTGTATAAATAACATTTGGTTCAACATTGAATTTCGGTATAGTCAATAAAATGTTTTTATTATCTGCGAGTGAAATTTCAATATCTGCTGTACCAGGGCTAACTTGCAAAAAATCGGTTATTTGTTTAAAGAGTACATTTTCAAATAAATGATCTCCATCTTTTAAATCTACATTTACAACAGGGGTATCTGGAGAGAAATGTGCAAAGCGTATTTTTGCTTGACCAGCTGGTAAATGTGTATTATCAAGTATAGGTTGTAATTGTAGGTGATTATCACTATTTATTGCAGCAAGAGTATAAGTATGATTTCCCATTATTGGTACCAACGCTGAAAAGATTGGAGTTTCATTTCCGACAGGAACAATATCTATACGGTATTTACCTTGCACTAATGATAAATAAGGGCTGAATTGCTTAAATGAAATATTTTTAATAACCTTTTGTCCGTTTACTAAAATGTCAACCGCCGGTATATTTGGATCGGCATGAAAAATTCTTATATGTGATGGTAAAGCAGCTTCTTGTGATTCTCTTGTTTCATACGCCTGTACAAGTTTTGATAGTGCATCGTAATATTTCATATATAATTCTATATATTTTTTAGGGTTACGAAACTGATAGTAACGTGCGAGCTGTTCGTATTGCGTAACTTCTTGTCCATATTTTTCGATTTCAGATTGAGACATGAACATTCCTCCTTTGTCATCATTAAAACTATATGCGAAGCAAGAAAGCGGTTATGCAAAAAAAATGATTTTATAAAGGGAAAATTAAAAAGTGACAACAAATATGTTTTCATAAAGAGGTGCTGGTGCTTACGAGAATTTCACAGAGTAAAGCAGTACATATGACTGTACGAAAGTAAAATAAATGCCAAATTGAAAGTGCATTTCAATTAACATATTGAATACATGTCCAAAAATCGCTAGAAAACTAGGGATTTTTTTAATTATAGGCAAATACACATACAAAGTGATAATTGTCCTACATAAATTATAAAGGAAAGATACTTTGAATCTGAGGAAAGGAGTGCCACTTCGGGATAGGGATATCCCGATAGTAATTGTGAATGAAGTTATGAAAAGGTTTTGTGTTATAGACTGTAGGATGAATTTGTAAACTTCATTTTTCTATTTATTTTAGCAATTGACAGTATTAACCCATAAGAGAGCGTCATGACGAACTGATTAGTGTGGTTAATCGGTTCTTTTTTTATAGTTTAAAAATGAAAAGTTTACATAATGAATAGGAATCTGAATTGATTAGTAAGGTGGGTGTCGAAATTTGTTTTAAAATATGCAATTTAAAGTAGGATAATAGGAAGGAGTTTAACGGGAGTTCCGTCGAAGTGTACAGAATGTCGGTATTTAAGGACAGCTGGCATTATGCTATAAAAACATTTGGTGATGCAGTCATTTCATATAAGGAGGGTCATTTGGGCGTATAGAAAAGGGTTGGTCTTCGGGTTTTTTAGTTCTGAATTTTCTGTTTTATAAAATTTTTTAAGCACTCATTTGTATATTTTATAATAGTTTTTTGATAAATTCACTGCTTTTGCAGAGGATTCTTTTTTATGAAAGAAACGTCAATTTTCTTCATATATATATACAAATTGGAGAAATGGGGGAGCGCTATGCGCGATTACTTAATTAAACCACTTGTTGGTCAGCCGTATCCAATGATTTCACATGGAAAAGGTGTTTATTTGTATGATCAAAATGGCAATAAATATTTTGATGGTTCGTCAGGAGCAATTACGGCAGGTATTGGGCATGGCGTAAAGGAGATTGCAGACGTTATTAAAAAGCAAGCTGAGGAGATTGCTTTCGTTTATAGATCACAGTTTACGAGTGAACCAGCTGAAAAATTAGCGAAGAAGTTAAGTGATTTAAGTGTAGGAGATTTGAACTGGAGTTTTTTTGTAAATAGTGGTACGGAAGCGAATGAAACAGCTATGAAAATTGCAATTCAGCATTTTCAAGAGCGAGGTATTCAAGGGAAACATAAAATTTTATCAAGATGGATGAGTTATCACGGTATTACGATGGGTGCTTTATCAATGTCTGGGCATCCACTACGTAGACAACGTTTCGTATCTATTTTGGAAGATTATCCGACTATACCAGCTCCATATTGTTTCAGATGTCCTGTTCAAAAGGTATATCCAACTTGTCAGCTGGCATGTGCGACTGAACTAGAAAGATCAATTGAAAGAATTGGTGCAGAGCATATTGCTGCTTTTATTGCTGAGCCGATTATCGGAGCAGCTGGAGGCGCGGTTGTTCCGCCGAAAGACTATTATAAAGTCATTAAAGAGATTTGTAATCATTACGATATTTTATTTATTGCGGATGAAGTAATGACTGGGCTTGGTCGTACTGGAGCATGGTTTGCGATGGAGCATTGGGGCGTAGAGCCGGATATTATGACACTTGGTAAAGGGTTAGGAGCGGGATATACACCGATGGCAGCGACAGTTGTAAGTGATCGTGTTATGGAACCAATATTACGTGGATCACGTTCAGTAATGAGCGGTCATACGTTAAGTGCAAATCCATTGTCTGCAGCAACGGCTTTAGCTGTTATTGAATATATGGAGAAACATAATCTTCCTGAAAAAACAGCAGAAAAGGGAGAGTATTTAATAAAAGGCTTACAGAAAGTTCAGCAACAATCGACAATCATTGCTGATGTGCGCGGAAAAGGGTTGCTAATCGGAGTAGAATTGCAACCGTTTACAAAAGCGTCAGAGCTTATTTCAGTTGCAGCTAAAAACGGCCTGCTTTTATATCAAGCAGTTTCAGGGCAAGCAGGAAAAGAAGATAGTGCACTGCTTGTAGCACCGCCAATGACAACTACATATTCCGAGTTAGATGAATTACTTTCAATTTTCTCTAAAAGTGTGGAAGAGATGATGCAAAAAGGAGGGCATAGTATCGCATGACAACTATTACAAATACATTCGGTAAATTAAAAGAAATTGAGGAAGTAATTTCTTTGTTCCATGATGATATGACATTAATGTTTGGGGGATTTGGAGGGATTGGATCCCCTCCATCTTTAATACAGGCAATTTTAGAAAAAGGCGTTACAAATTTAAATTTGATTGGAAATGACACTGGATTTCCTGATGTAGGTATCGGTCGTCTTGTTACAAATGAAAGAGTTAAATCACTAATTACTTCTCACATTGGTTCCAATCCAAATGCAGGAAGGCAACTAAACGAGGGAAGATTACAAATTGAGTTTTCTCCGCAGGGAACATTAGCAGAGCGCATTCGCGCTGGTGGCGTTGGTCTTGGTGGTGTTTTAGTTGATGTTGGTGTTGATACGATTGTGGAAGAGGGAAAACGAACAGTTGAAATGAATGGTAAGACCTACTTAGTTGAAACAGCATTAACTGCTGAAGTTTCAATTGTATATGCAAAAAAGGCAGATCCGTTTGGTAACCTTGTATTTGACAAAAGTGCACGAAATATGAATCCTCACGTAGCGATGGCTGGGGATATAACAATTGTAGAAACGGAAGAAATAGTCCCGCTTGGAAGTTTAGATCCAGAGGAAATTGTCGTTCCAGGTGTTTTCGTAAATTATATTGTACCGTCGGAAGGAGTGAACTGGAAATGGGTATGGGCGTAGAAGTGAGGGATAAGATTGCTAGGCGTGCGGCGAAAGAAATACAAAATGGTATGATTGTAAATTTAGGTATTGGCATACCATCGCTTGTACCAAATCATTTGCTTGACGATATAAATGTTATGTTTCATGCCGAAAATGGAATCGTGGGCATGGGACCAACGCCAAGTAAAGGGAATGAAGACGAAAATTTGTGTAATGCAGCAGGTTTACCAACTTCTCTTATAACAGGAGCGAGTTATTTCGATAGCTGCACAGCGTTTGGGATGATTCGAAAAGGTTTGCTAGACATAACGATTCTTGGTTCATTACAAGTAAGTGAAAATGGCGATTTAGCAAACTGGATTGTACCTGGAAAACGTGTTCCAGGTATTGGTGGAGCAATGGATTTAGCACAAAAAGCGAAGCGGGTCGTTGTTGTGATGAATCATGTTGATAAGTACGGAAATGCAAAAATTGTTTCAGAGTGTACATTGCCATTAACTTCAAAGAAATGTGTAGATTTAATTATTACTGATATGGCAGTCATGGAGGTAACTCCGAGTGGACTTATATTACAAGAATTAATGAGCCCATACACAGTAGAAGATGTAAAACGACATACAGAAGCTGATTTTCAA
>NZ_JBNLYE010000273.1:0-5541 GCF_050172095.1 Bacillus sp. GMs2/2 | reverse complement strand
TTATAATTGGTTATTAAATGGTTACATAATAACCATTTAATAACCAACTTTAGACCAATTCCATTCAACTAAAGAGGTGCTCTATGAACAAATTTGAAACTAACCACATTGTATTGATCACCGTTTTAAAAGAAACACGAAAAGCCCTACATCAACAACTAACGGAGATGGTAGGTGATCTCATAGATATCGAAAGTTTTTCTATAGAAGAAAGTATTCCAAAAGTATTTCATTCTACATTAATTGTATTACCGAATACATTTACGATAGAAACGGTGAAAGACTTTATTGGGGAAAACTGCGAAGTAATCATAGCAAAACGAACATTAAATTATGAAAACGTAGACCAGCTTTTATTTTTACCAGAAGGAACACAAGCCCTATATGTGAATGATAATCATGAAACAGTATACGAATCAATTGAAACGATGCGTCAATTAGGCCTAAACCATATTGAATATGTCCCATACTATCCTGGAAAAACGAATATACAAATGATCAAGCTCGCAATCACACCTGGCGAACTTGAAATTATCCCTGACTTTGTAGAAAAAGTAATTAATATTGGCCATAGATTAATAGATATTACTACAATCATGTCCATTCTAGATCGATTTCATTTAATGGAGGAATCAGGTAACCACGTTTCTGAAAGATACTATCGAAAAATAGTAGATTTAACAAAGAATTTAGCTAAAGCTCATCGACAACTTCATCAAGTTATTGATGGTGTTGGTGATGGCATACTAGCTATTGATTATGAAGGAAGAATTGTTGTCTTTAATGAATTCTTAGAAAGCATGCTGAAAATAAAAAGTAAAAACGCTATTGGTCATCCGATTGATGCCATTATTGATAATATCGATTTAGTGAACTTCATCCTTTCAGATAAGCAACAAGAAAGCGGAATATTTGTTGTAAACGGCTTGGATGTAATAGTGGAACGCCTACATATAAATGATCAATCGATTATTGTTACTTTTAGAAATGCCCTTAAGACCATCGGATTTGAACGGAAATTGAGAAAAGAATTTGTCAAAAAAGGTTATGTAGCAAAATACAATTTTCATAACATCGTTGGCATTAGCTCTACGATCCAAGACACGAAACAAATTGCCAAAAGGTTAGCTAAGACTGATTTAACTGTATTAATTGAGGGTGAAAGTGGTACCGGAAAAGAGTTGTTTGCAAGTGCTATTCATAACGCTTCCCAGCGAAATAGCGGCCCTTTTCTTGCTGTTAACTTCAGTGCTTTATCGGATGATTTAGTGGAGAGTGAATTATTTGGTTATGAAGACGGAGCGTTTACCGGAGCAAAAAAAGGTGGGAAAATGGGTTTATTTGAACAAGCAAATGGTGGCACTATTTTTTTAGATGAAATTGGAGATATTAGCCTGAAACTTCAAGCACGACTCCTTCGAGTATTGCAGGAAAAAGAGATCATGCGCGTTGGCGGAAGCCAAATTATCCCGATAGACGTCCGAATTATTGCAGCAACCAATAAGGATCTACTGAAAATGATTCAAGAAAATATGTTTAGAGAAGACTTATACCATCGGCTTAAAGTACTCTTTATACACCTTCCCGAATTAAGGGCGCGCCGAAATGACATTGAATTATTAGCTAAACATTTTGTTGCGCTATCGGACCCTAAAGTCAAAATTGAACAAGAACTAATTGAAGAACTGCAAGGATATCCATGGTACGGAAATGTAAGAGAACTTAAAAATACGATAGATTACATGCTTGCTGTCCGTACCGGAAACCAAATAACAAAAAATGATTTGCCTAATCAACATTATTTTCAAAAGCCTCCACATAAGAAAACAGATAGCGACCAAGCCGAGAGTATAACACCCTTTTCTTCAAGTTCAAACGCTATTGACCAAGAATCCCTTTTCATCCTTACGCTCATCATGAATTATGAAGAAAAAGGAAAAGCAATCGGAAGAAGAATTATTTCTGAAAAGAGCCAAGAAGTCGAAATGAAATTAACTGAGGCACAGGTAAGACATCGGTTGAACTTCCTGAAAATGAAAGGGTATGTGGAAATAAAAAGAGGTAGAGCTGGGATTCATTTAACAAGAAAAGGATTGGAGATTCTACATAATCTTTAGTCAAGGTTCGGATTTTCAGATACATAGAGGCTGTTTTATAAACAGCCTCTTTTTTATGGAATAAAACGTCGATAAATTTAAGTTACAAATATTCAGAATTAATATTAAAATGAACAATAGGGATAGGGGTATGGGCTTATAAAATTTATACATAACGAGGGAATAGAAATGAAACTACAATTAAAAGCGGATTTAATGTTACTACTAGTTACATTTTTTTTGGGTGCATCCATCCTACTTACAAAACTTGGACTTGATGGCATAGAAGAATATAATTTAATCGCATTACGATTTATTATCGCTTTTCTTTTATCAGGTTTAATATTTTACAAACATTTATTTAAGATCGATTTTAAAACTGTAAAATATGCATTTATACTCGCTTCTGTCTTATTTATCGTTTACATTTTCGCGACTTTCGGTACAAAGTATACGAGTGTTTCTAATGCTGGTTTCCTACTATGTCTCACAGTCATTTTCATTCCAATATTATCAGCTATATTTTTAAAACACATTCCGGAAAAGAAAGTGATAGTAGGGATCATTTTAACGATAATAGGAATCGGCTTATTAACATTAACGAGCGAATTCAAAATCGGTAACGGCGATATATTTTGCATACTGTCTGCACTGTTTTATGCGATCCACGTCATCATTACTGGAAGTGTAACGAAACATGTGAATTCCATTGCACTTGGAGTAGTGCAACTCGGCTTCGTCGGCCTATTTAGTCTTATTTTTTCATTCATTATCGAAACGCCAAAACTGCCTAGCACAACCAACTCATGGCTCATCATTCTAGCCTTAAGCATATTTTGCACCGCAGTCGCATTCATCGTGCAAGTTATTGCCCAGCAATACACGACGCCTACACATACAGGACTTATCTTCTCATTAGAACCTGTCTTTTCCGCAGGCTTTGCTTTCGTCTTCACAGGTGAAACGCTGACAGGAAAAGGATACTTAGGGGCTACGCTTATATTGTTGAGTGTGCTAATTGCTGAGTTAGATTTTAAGAGTTTGTTGAGGTCTAATTATAAGAAGAATATAGAATAAACATTTCACTATGATCAATAAACATACCCCAGAAAAATATGAGTTTATATTATTTTCATTCTCTTCACTTAGATTTTCTTTTTAGATGCTATCTTCAAACAAGGTAGCATCTAAAAAATGTTAAAAGGAATCTCTCCTTAGTATCTTCTTATACTTGATGTAGTTTGCATACTTGACCTTTTCTACGTTCTTTAATTACTTACTGAATATAGTCATACAGATTTTTCGCTAACAATAAACAAGTTACTGTAATGAAAAGGGCACGAACATACCCGCTTCCTTTTTTTATAGCAAATTTGGAGCCAACAATCCCTCCAGCAATTTGAGCAATCCCCATTATAAAACCATATGCATAGTTTACTTGCCCTACATACATAAACATCAACAATGCACCAACATTACTTCCTAAATTAAGAAGCTTCGCATTACCTGCTGCTTTTAAAAAATCATATCCAATAAATAAAAGAGAAAACATTAAAAACGAGCCTGTTCCAGGACCTAGAAATCCATCATAAAAACCAATAGCAAAAACAAAGAAAGTAAAAATAATGACGTGTCGACCAGACAATTTCTTATGAGTGGAAATACTACCCCAATCCTTTTTGAATATCGTATAAATAGCGACCGCACCAAGCATAATCAACATCAATGGCTTCAGTACTTCTGGATTCATTAAATGAACGGTCCATGCCCCTATTATGGAACCTATGAAAGTGAGCGGAACTAATTTAAACGCCGATTTCAAATCAAGATTACCAGAACGATAAAACACAATATTACTAGTTGCACTTCCCATTGTCGACGCTAGTTT
Organism: Bacillus sp. GMs2/2; assembly: GCF_050172095.1. Classification (NCBI taxonomy): domain Bacteria; kingdom Bacillati; phylum Bacillota; class Bacilli; order Caryophanales; family Bacillaceae; genus Bacillus; species Bacillus sp. GMs2/2. The sequence goes on along the minus strand of NZ_JBNLYE010000273.1, from coordinate 1,557 downwards.
ATTCGTAGCTACTGCACTTGCTGGATTCAGTCCTGTAAATAATAAAGCTGGTAAAGCAATGAGTCCACCACCACCTACAACTGAATCAATAAATGCAGCTACGAATCCAAAAACAATCAAAATAATTAATATAGATGGGTCTAAATACAAATCCATACTAGTAGCCCCCCTTTAGTCACTATTATAATAGTAACTACCAATTTGCTAAATGTAAAGAGTTATTGTAACGTTAAAATATAAAGTGAAACTTTAATCAGTGGGGCCACTGATTATTAGTTGAACCAATCGGGCTTTTACGGGCAGCCCGACCCCCACCTAACTTCTTTGCTTCCGCTGAATTTTGAGGTGGGAGTCTTACTGCCCGTTAAAGCGGGATAAAAGCAAACATCGGAGGAAGAAAAAAGTGGACTACATAGTGCAACAGCTTAAAAAAATTGGTTTCAATGAATATGAAGCTAAATCTTATGTATCTCTTGTTAAACAGGGGCCTGTCACAGCCTATCAAGTGAGTAAAGATTCGGGTGTCCCAAGAGCGCGAATTTATGAGATTTTAGGTAACCTTGTAGAAAAAGGAATTGTCATGAAAGAAGAAATAAATGACACCACCCGCTATTCACCTCTACCTGTTGAAATCTTTTTACAGAAGGCGCAATCAGAATGGCAGTCTACTTATGAAGGAATTAGTGATTCATTAAAGAAACTAGAAACTTCTGAGGAAAAAACGGATAATCGAGTAATTACTTTAAAAGACAATAAAACAATCATTAGCTATTGTCAGGCATTAATAAAAAAAGCAGAACGACGTATTGTCATTTCAATGTGGGATGAGATGTATGAAGCGTTAAAAGAAGATCTATCTGAAGTAGCTGATAAAGTTACAATACAAGGTATTACCCTGCATGTTGAAAATCCCATTAAAAATCTAGAAGCCCACCGCATAACACCTTATACAGAGACCTTGTCTACAGAACATTGGTTTATTGTATCGATAGATTCTAAAGAGATGATTTATGGACCATCACTTGAAGAGCGTAATATTGCTTTTTATACAGATGACCCCGTTCATATATACTTATTAGAGGATTACGTATGGCATGATGTTTTAGTAAATCGACTTGTCCGACGTAGCCAAGATGACTTGCAGCAATGGATTACGGGAGAGAGAAAATCCTTCTTTATGGGGAAATAAGGAGTATATGAAAAGAATCAAAGAATTTTAAGCGCGACAGTTATATTAGTACGTATGTTGATTGCTGAAGTGGATTTTAAGGGGTATGTGGAGTAGGTGTTTTTTAGATAGATGAACATGCCTTGGGGAATTTTTTATTTTCATTTTCTACATCTAAATAAAAAAGACACCCAGTGGTGTCTTTTTTAAACATTTAATGTGACATTTCTATTTTCAGATTTTAAATTTATTTTTCTTACAATTGCCGTTATTATCTTCATTAACAATAGGGGGAATAATAGCTGCGTATATAACTTATATACTTCCTTATTTAATAATAACCCCTAATCCATCAGTATCTCTCATCATAAAAGTGACATAATTTTCAT
>NZ_JBNLYE010000272.1:0-5639 GCF_050172095.1 Bacillus sp. GMs2/2 | reverse complement strand
ATGTCCTATATTAGAAAGATGAGCAAAATAATAATAGTTGTTTTGACAATTTTTATTGTCGTAATGACAATTATAATTGACAAAAAGAACTTTGTTATTTACAATTTTAACTAAATAGAACAAATGATGGATTCATGACGATGTTTACATATAAGAGGATGAAGTGCGGTGCTATATTTTGTCTTGAATAAACATAGTCTTTGAAAGAGAGTACGAATGATACTAAAGGGGAGGCTTTATACTTGAGTTTACAAATTCAAAACTTAACGAAACAATTTGGGGAATCAAAAGCAGTTAACGGTTTGCAAATTTCGTTACCAAAAGGTGAAGTACTAGGGTTACTTGGACGAAATGGTGCAGGGAAAACAACAACAATCAAAATGCTTCTCGGATTATTAACGCCTAATGAAGGTTCGATTACATGGGATGGAAAAGCATTTGGAAATAGTGGTGTAACAATTGGGTATTTACCAGAAGAAAGAGGTTTATATACAAAAAGTAGAGTAATAGATCAGCTGCGATATTTTGGTAGATTAGAAGGAATGTCGAAGAAAGAAGTGGATCACGCTATTGATCACTGGTTAGAGCGTTTAGCGATACCAGAATATAAATTTAAAACGGCTGGAGAGCTTTCAAAAGGGAATCAGCAAAAAATCCAATTAATTGCTGCTCTTCTTCATAATCCGGAACTTCTCATTTTAGATGAACCATTCAGCGGCCTCGATCCAGTTAATGCTGGGATGTTAGCTAGTATTATTGAAGAACAAGTACAGAGCGGAAAGACGATTATTTTATCAAGTCATCGTATGGAACAAGTAGAGGCTTTTTGCCAACATGTATGTATTTTGAAAAAAGGTGAAGCAGTCGTAAAAGGACAGCTAAGTGATATTAAGAAAGAATACGGTTTCCGTAATTTAACGATTGAAGATACAGTAGAGAATGAAAAGGGATTAGAAGCTATACATGTATCGTATGAAAAACAACAAGGCCTTCTTTATGTGAAAGTACAAGACGATGCGGAAGCTCTCAAGATTTTGCAACAGTTGCAAGAGCAAGGTGTTAGCTTACGACAATTCAAAATGTTAGAGCCGACGTTAAACGAAATCTTTGTAGAGAGGGCGAAATAACGATGCGTAAATTTTCTCACGTATTTTCATTTTATTTTAGGGAAGCATTTTTATCTAAAAAATCATTAATTACGAGTGCGATTTTATTTTTAGTTGTGTTTGGGATTTTTGCATTTAATCATTTTACTTCAGGCGATGATAAAAATAAGGATAAAGATAAAATTGCAGTTGTAGTAGAGAGTTCCACATATAAAGTACAAAAAGATGAGCTAAATAAGCTATTGCCATCAGCAAAAATAACAATTGGTTCAAAGGATGATTTTGATAAACTGCATAAGCAAGTAGAAGAAGGCGATTTAGATGGTCTATTCCATGTGACGGAAAAGGATGGGGCTCCATCGATTACATATATGTATAATGGATTTCCAAGCCAAGCAACTTCTGCAATTATGGCAGGATATTTAAAGCAACAATATACGATGGTGACGATTGCCAAAAATAATGTTTCAACAGAAATTGCACAGCAATTACAAACAGAAATTCAAGTAAAGCAAGAAGCGATAAAAGATCGTACATCTTCTTTCGGAATTGCCTATTTCTTTACATTTGCTTTATATATGTTTATTGTAGCGTTCGGAAATACAATCGCAATGAATATTGCATCTGAAAAGGCGTCACGTGTAATGGAAGTAATGCTTCCGAAAGTGAAGCCTCTTACGATGATGTATGCGAAAATTTTAGCGGTTGTTTCAACGGCGTTATTGCAACTTGTCATATTGGCGTGTGGTTATCTTATTCCATATTTGTTAGGTTGGGTCGATTTAGAAAGTGCCTCACTATTTGGTATTCCAATTGACTTTACGAAATTAGATGCAAAGGTTATCAGCATGTTTCTTGTTTATTTCATTACGGGATATTTACTTTATGCGATGATGTATGCTGCTGCTGGAGCTGTCGTGTCTAAGGCGGAGGATTTACAAGCTGTATCTTTCCCGGTAATGATTTTAATTATGGCTGCATTCTTTATTAGTATTAAATCATTAAGTGATCCGAATAGTACTATCGTCGTTGTAAGTTCTTACGTTCCATTTTTTACACCGATGGTTACCTTCTCACGTATTGTAGCTGGTGAAGCAGGTATGCTAGAAATTACGATAACATTAGCAGTCTTATTGGCGACAATTGCGGTATTAAATGCTGTTACAAGCCGCATTTACGTAAACGGCGTAATGAATTACTCAGATAAAGTGAAATTTAAAGATTTAGCGAAATTTATAAAGCGTCAATAATGAGAGAAAAGCATGATTTCCTATTGAAATCATGCTTTTTCTTTATGTATAAATTAAAAATAGTATATAATGATAAGAGTCGTCTTTTAATAGAATGAATAAAAAGGAGGGTGTGCAGATGGGGATTAGTAGTCGTTTTACAGTAGGTGTTCATATGCTGACATTACTTGCGATAGATCGAAACTCTCGCTGTACCTCTGAATGGATTGCCGGTAGTGTGAATACAAATCCAGTTGTGATTCGTCGCATTACAGGAATGTTGAAGAGAGCAGGACTTGTTGATGTACAAGCTGGTAAAGGTGGTACGACACTTGCTCGAGATTTAGAAGAAATTACATTACTTGATGTATATAAAGCAGTGGAAGTTGTAGAAGAAGGACAGCTATTTTCCTTCCATGAAAATCCCAACATTGAATGTCCAGTAGGAGCTAATATTCAATCAGTATTAGAAATTATTTTAATGCAAGCGCAAGAAGCGATGGAAAACGTACTTGCAAATGTAACGGTAGATCAATTAGTTACAAATTTAAAGTCTAAAATGAAAGAATAAAAAAAGCGAGCTTCCTCATAATGAGGGCTCGCCTTTTTTTATTCAGAAATATTGAAAATTCTATTTTTCAGTATTTAAAATGAATTTACCTACGATAGCTGCGAAGATACCACCAAGAATTGGTGCTACGATGAATACCCATAGTTGAGAAAGTGCTTCTCCACCAACAAATAAAGCTGGTGCGATACTACGAGCTGGGTTAACAGATGTTCCAGTTAACGGAATTCCTAATAAGTGAATTAAAACTAATGTGAAACCAATTACTAGTCCAGCTAAAGAAGAACTTCCTTTTTTACCTGTTACAGCAACGATAACTAAAATAAATACGAAAGTTAAAATGAACTCAACTAAAAATGCTCCAGATAAACCAAGAGTTCCGAAACCATTTTGTCCTAAATTATCTAAAGGTGTTTTAGCAGATTTTAAAATTGTTACTAACGTTGCAGTTCCTAATAAACCACCTAAAATTTGAGCTAATACATAATAACAAAGTTCCATAGCGTTCATTCGTTTGTTGATGAACATAGCTACTGATACTGCTGGGTTAATGTGACATCCAGAAATTGTTCCGATGCTATATGCCATAGCTACAATAGATAGACCGAAAGCCATAGCGATTCCTAATGTTCCAATTCCTTCAATTCCGCCGCCAGTGACAGCTACTCCAGTTCCGAATAATACAAGTACAAATGTACCAATAAATTCAGCGATTGCTTTTTTTAACATAATTTACCTCCTATTAATGCGCATGAAACGTATTATAACATAAGTTTTAGTATAAGCAGCCAATGAAATACTATTCTGATAAGGCGAAATAGGGGGACAATAAAAAAGAGTATGGTTCATCTCTATAGAACCATACCCTTTTTTTATGCTGATTTTTTCTGTTTAACGACTGGAACAGAACGGTTTAAAATACTATTTGCAACCATTCCTAACATGATAATAATCATTCCGATGAGAGAAAGTCCTCCAGGGAGTAAACCATTTAAGAAAATGATTTCTCCAAGTACGGTAAAGACCATCGTTCCAGCTTGTGTTGCTTCAACAGCTCCAAGTAGAGCGAGGTTATCTTTTGCTAAGTCAGTAGCAAAGAAAAATGTCATCGTTGCAATAACGCCGGAACATAATGCTAACAAAAATCCTTGAAGTATTTGGTTGGATGTTGGAATGCCAGTAGTAGAAAATCCGTATATACCAAGCAAGATTGTTATAGGAAGACTTCCAATTGCCATTCCTAATACACGTTGGAACGTATCAAGGCGTCCACCAACAAGCTCCATCATTTTTCGGTTACCGAACGGATATAAGAAAGCGGCTAATACGACAGGTAAAAAACCTGAAATGAACTGAGTCATTGTAATATGGCCTGCGGCAGTTGCTTGCATACAAATTACACCAAGTAAAATAAATAATGCAACATATAAGCTACGAAGTGGAATTTTTCCACGTACAAGTTTCGTACCTGATTTTGTTTCTATTTTCACGAAAAATAGTGGTGATAGTAGTAAACCAGCTAAAATCGTAACTTGCCAAGTTCCAGCAACGAGCCAAGCTGGAGAAAAGACAGCTGCGAAACTTAATAAAGAATAAAAACCAATACCGGCAACAGAACCCCATCCAATCCATGCCAATGGATGTTTTTTTAACTCTTCCCATAATCCCCTAAAGTTTTTGCGAAATAAAACGATAAGGAATAAAATAGGAAGAGCAAATAAAAAACGGAAGGAAGCTGTCCAAGCCCAGCTCGTTCCAGATACATTCATTGCTCTATTAATAATAAAGGTTGCAGAAAAAAAGGCCGATGATAAAAGACCTAATAAAATTGCGCGCATGAAGTATAACACTCCTTTCGAAAATAAATAATTATGTATATTATGATATACTTTTAATTATTAGAAGTAAACTATTTTATACTTTAAGGTGGTTTTATATATGAAAGAAAATGAAGATATGCAAACGAAAGAAGTCATTCAACAAGTTGGGCAGTTATTGAGACAAATTCGAAATGAACAGAAATTAAGTTTAGAAGAATTAGCTCATAAAACAGGAGTTAGTAAATTAACATTAGGAAAGATCGAAAGAGGGGAAACAAATCCGACACTAGCTGTCATTTGGAAAATAACGAAAGGGTTATCAATTCCTTTATCCAGATTAATGGTTGTTGGAGAACCTGTAGCTGTTGCGCGCTGTGGAGAAGGATTTGCAGTAGATGAAGGACAAGCGTGGCATTTAGAAACGATGTTCCGTTATACGAAAGAAACAGGGATGGAAATGCACCGTGCTTGTTTACGATCAAATAGTATATATGAGCCAGAAGCTCATCATGAAGGTGCGATTGAGCTTGTAACGGTAATGAAAGGGAAAGTGTCTATTCAAGTGGAGAATGATGTATACGAATTAAATGAGTTTGATTCCATTCAATTTGAAGCGAATAAGAAGCATATTTATAAAAATGAAGAAGAAGAAGTGGCGGTATTACATTTAACGATGAAATATTCTTCATGAAAAAATCACCTATAGGCTTCTATAGGTGATTTGCTCTTCTTAAGTATGTGAAATGATGCCGTTAGTACGAACGGGGCATAAGTAATAAACAAATGAAATAAACTAAAAATCCTGTCCCAAAACATAAAACAGCAATAACCCAAATGATACGAATAAGAGTAGAGCTAATATCAAAATATTCTCCTAAACCACCACATATACCAAATAGCATTTTATCAGTTTCGG
>NZ_JBNLYE010000271.1:0-5641 GCF_050172095.1 Bacillus sp. GMs2/2 | reverse complement strand
TAAAATTGTATAAAAAAAGACCACTTTTGCGAGTGGCTCCAAAAAGAAGGAATGGTTGCCGTACCCCTAATAAAAGGGAAGATAAAGTAGCAATAGCCATTAAAATGTATAAGAGTAAGGACTATACAATTAAGGAAATTACAGATGCGACGGGAATTAGCAAAACCACGCTGTATAGGTATTTAGACAAAGCGCACTAAGATTGCGAGAGTAAGTTAGTAGATGAATTACATTTTATGTGATTCATCTGACGGACTAGAGCAGCAACCCTGTGACTAGGCCTCTAAGGTTAGGGACTGAATAATTGTTAAAATATTAAACAGAACTTATATACAAAGAAAAAACGAATTCCAATTAATCGGAATTCGTTTTTTTAGTTAGTCAGCAATTTTGATAAGTGTGATACTTGCTGAGTTTGGTCCTCGATATAAAACTCCATTTTCTGCAAATATATTAGTTAAAGTTAAAATATCGCCTGCTGCAAAACGTATTAATGTACTATCAGTACCTGGTTGTCTTCCTAAATCTATAGTTACGCCTTGAGGTGTTGCTGTTACAGGTGTAGCAGTTACTCTCGTGTCTGGTAGTACAGGACCTCCATTTATACTTAATCCAAAACCAACACTTATCTCTCCATCTGCTAGATTCTCGCTTTCTGTGTTTGCCATATAATTAACTAAATATAAACCAGGGGTATTAACTTGTATACCACCTGTTCCTGTTAAAACTAAATCACCTGTGGTATTTGGAGCTACTGTTGTTAAAGGAATAATAGTATTAGCTCCTAGGAAAGGTGTTTGAGTTGATCTAAAGAATCTTCCATTTGTTGTAACAAAACCAGTTGGTCCAGTGGGTCCGGTAGCTCCAGTCGGTCCGGTATCCCCAGTCGGTCCAGTAGCTCCGGTAGCTCCGGTATCCCCAGTCGGTCCAGTAGCTCCAGTAGCTCCGGTATCCCCAGTCGGTCCGGTATCCCCAGTCGGTCCAGTAGCTCCAGTAGCTCCGGTATCCCCAGTCGGTCCAGTATCCCCAGTCGGTCCAGTAGCTCCAGTCGGTCCAGTAGCTCCAGTCGGTCCGGTAATTGGTCCGGCTCCAATTAATTGTGTGAGTAAGTTTAATAAAAGCTGTAACGTAGCTGGATCAATAATAAGTGAGAAGAAGAAAGAGGCAAGGGCACTGAACAGTTGTTGTAAGTAAGAAAGGAATTTTCCAAGATCAAAATTAGGACCTTGTAGGAGATTTAAAATGGCTTGAATAAGTTGTTTGAGGAAATTTGTTTCAGGAGAAGGAATGAGATTATTTAAAAAATCGAGAAATTGGTTAAATAAGTTGATTAAAGCTTGTTTTAAAGCTGGATTGTTTGGGTCTAGTAAGAACGCAGCTAAAGCGCTAATGAGCGCATTGAGTAAGGCAATTAATTGTTGGAGTTGCGTTTGATCAATGGGTATCGTTTGCGTCGGACAACATTCACTGGAAAATGCAAACGGAAAAAACTGATTACAATTTCGATCTTTCAATCGTGTACATCTCCTTTAGAATTCACAATATCGGAATATGAATCCCTACAGAAGTATATGTATAGAATACAGTTATGGTGTGAGAAAAGTATCTAATGGGAACAAAAAAGAAAGAGAAACGAGACAAGGTGGGGAAAATATGAGTGTTGTGTTGTGCAAAATGAAAAAATATAAAATCCATCAAGTTGTATGTCCTCAACAACACAATCAACGTGAACCAGATAATTATGAGGATGCAAGTATTGATTATACTAAAAGTTATTTGAATTATGAGTTACATCAAAAGAAAAAATAGATTACATAGTGTATATTCAACAACAAATTCAACATCGTGTTAACAGGGAACGTTCGATTCGAAAAGATGCTGTTATTCTGTGTGAATTTGTAGTGACATTGGACAAAGAAGTGGAACAAGGAAAAGAAAAAAGTATGATAGATTGGTATCATATGTTTTATTTTGTATAGGGGTAGCGTCACATCGCTATCAGGGGTCACCATATCAAAAAAAGAAAATTGTACGTTTAGACACAATTTAAGTATAAAAACAGCTAGCAATATATTAAAATTTTATCAATACAAAAAATGGATTTTTTATAATATATTAGTGAAATGAGCCTGTCTATCAACCCCTCTTTAACTCCAATGCTCTAGTTATTTAATAAATTAATTAAAAAACGGAAAGAAGGTTATTAATTATGGCAATAGTTGATTTAGACGCATATTTATTAGCATTATCGAAAAAGGTTCTTGCTGCTCCATTTGATCCATTCATATCTAGAGTTAATACTTCACGTTTAGTAGTTAAAAATGCAGAAAGTTATGGTTTTGAAATTAAAGAAAGTAAACCTCAAGGCACAATGTTTATAGGAGAATCTATACTTAATAATAGAACTAACGAAACTCAAACATTACATTCTGATTCTTTTACCAAAACAATTACTGATTCCGTAACTCTTTCAGTAACGACTGGAATAACAACTGGAGTAAATATAAATATTGGTGGAAAAATCTTCGGCATGGGTGTAGAAACAAGTATGTCGTTTGAAGTTAGTACAAGTACTACTAATGAGCAAACTAATGAAGAATCTGTGGCATACACAGTTCCTAGTCAAACAGTTGTTGTACCCGCTCAAACCACCTACTATGTACACACTGCCCTAGAAAGAAATCAATTAGAAGGAATCATCCGCTTAAGAGCAGATTTATCTGGTGAATTTTCGGCAATGATAAAAGTTCAAGATTTAGAAGTACTGATTTATACTGGTAATATATATGACTTTGTAAATCAATATCAATCATTACATCCATTACCAAGTGGAATTTCATTAAATCATAATACTAAATCCATTCATTTTGAAGGTATTGCAGAATATCTCTATGGTACTGGTGCAAAATTCCATGTCACTGTAACAGATAAACCTTCTTCACAAGGAACTCAAGAGCATAAGTCATTTGATGCTAAAACTGGATTGGGTACTTATCCAATTGGTTTAAATGGTAAAAAACTCAGCCTTGAGTTAAATGATTTGAAAGAGCATATGAATGCTAAAGATTTTGAAAAGCTGAAAGAACTTCAAAATGAGGTAGTATAACAAAAAAAGCAAACTGTATTTTTTATACGGTTTGCTTTTTTTGTTAGATCATCTTTTTCGTAAAAGTATACCTTTATAAACTGTTATTTTCTTTTTTTATTGGTAAAAGGAATATTTCAGTTGACATAAAAAAACATTGATTTTTCAGTACCAAATAACTCTTATTTAACGGAAAATTATCTTAACGTACAGCAAATACCTTGAAATGTGTCTAAACGTACAATTTTCTTTTTTTGATATGGTGTCCCCATATACATCAGACCTAACCAAAGCAGGATTTCTTATCTTGGTTTCTGTAATTGGTCCATTTCAAGAAGAGTTTATCTTTAGATATTTGTTTTATGTTGGAATATTTTTAGCGCTTTCTAATTTAAAAGTAAAGTTTTCATGGGTTAAAAAAATTTGCAATGAATTGTTTACCCACAAAAATCCCTTATATATATGGGGATGGATATTAGTAACTAATTTAATATTTGCATTATACCATGGACCTGACATAACAAATTTCTATGCATACTTCATTCCAGGTATAATTGATGCTTTGTTATTTTTAAGATTGGGCTTCTTATCCGCTTGGTTAGCCCATGGAGCTTTTAATTTATGCTCACTAACTATCTTCAGCATCGTATCCATTATATTTTTAAAGTAAACATATAGATTAAAACCTATAAGGGCTAGCACGAACACAATTAAAACTTTTATGCAAAGGAAGGTCTGTGAATGTCATTAGAAAAAGTCATTTCCTATTTCAAACAATATAGTATGGAAGATAGAATATAGAGGTAACAGAATCTAGTGCAACTGTAGAATTAGCAGCAAAAGCATTACAATGTGAACCTCAAAGAATCGCAAAAACTTTATCTTTTCAAATAGATGATCGTGTTTTAGTAATAGTAACTGCAGGTGATGCAAAAATTGATAATCGTAAATACAAGGAACAGTTTGGTGTTAAAGCGAAGATGGTTGATGCAAACCAAGTAGAAGGATTAATTGGTCACGCGATAGGTGGTGTTTGTCCGTTTGCTGTAAATGAAGATGTAGAAGTGTATTTGGATGTATCACTACAAAGATTTACAACTGTCTTTCCTGCTTGTGGTAGTACAAATAGTGCTATTGAATTAACAATAAAAGAACTAGAAAAGCACTCAAAACATTTATTAGATTGTAAAACGATAAAAGGTGAATCCCTTCTCTCAAGGGATTCACCTTTTCAATCCGCCCAGTACGGGATATGTGTAGCGACATTTTTATAACTGTGGATTTTATTAATACAGATTTCTTTACTTTTCATACACAAAGATATTCATTTCTTATCTTATAAATTTATTTTTTGCTTGTCGTTACTATAAATCTCAATAGTGTATGAATCGCTTCCAATCCATTTACTTACTTCATCTGTTTTAAACAGATCCGTGATTTCCTTTTCTAATTTCTTCCCAAACTCTTTAGCATTTGGATCAGCACTACTGATTTTTGTATTTATAGTCAAAGCATACGGCTGTTCTGCTTCAATATTCATTTGATGGATCTGAGAACCTTTATACTCATTTTTGGTAAATAGATTCTCCAAAATAGATCCAGTAACTTTATTCCATCTTTTTTCTTTTTCTACAATCTTCATATCCCGTTCTTTTATATTGATTGTGTAAGGCTTAATCCCTTGATTTTTCAACCGATTATTAATTTCTTTTTTTACCTTAGATGAATCTTCAGTATCAGCAATTTCTATATCTAACCTTTTTGTATTCTCATCCCATATAGCAGCACTAACAAAAGATTTTTTATTTACAGTTTTGTTAACTGCCTCCATAACTTTTGAACCCTCACTCTTTGGTTCTTCTGTATTCCCCTGGCAGGAACACAATAAAGCGAGTGATAATACAGAAACACATAAAACTTTTCCCTTTCCCATTTAAGTACCTCCTCAAATATTCCTAACTTTGTAATATTCATCATACATGTTACAGTAATTCTATTTTTATATAAAATATTCTTTCTATTATACCAAAATTTGGAACGTGCTTTATTCCTTTCCTTTCACATAAATTGTAATAAGATATTGAAAAAATATGAATACAATTTAATAGTGAACGAAGAAGCGTACTTATAGTAACAAAAGAAAAACACTCAAATGAGTGTTTTTCTTTTGTTACTAGGGGAAACCTTCCCCTTGACCCCATCTATCGAACTCCCCAGCCCCTCAATCCTTGAGGGGCTCCCTCGCCGGTTGGCGTCCCCAAAACGGTTCGTTTTGAGGAACTGCCAAGAGGGTGAAGAATCAGTTGCACGTGTCAATTCCTTAATGCTCCTTTCATGAATCAGTAAAAACCACAGATTCCTTCCAGTCCGCTTACCATTGACACTTACTATTTATAAAAATTAACATTCACTATACTAAAACCTATAAACATAAATATAATATCCCTGTTGTTGATTTTAAACCTGTTAGAGAATACCCGTTTTTAAGAAAAACGGGTATTTTTGTTTTTTTCATGTAATGGCTATCTAAAAAAATGCGAACAATATACATACATA
>NZ_JBNLYE010000270.1:0-5674 GCF_050172095.1 Bacillus sp. GMs2/2 | reverse complement strand
ATATACGATATCTTCTGGAAGAATATATCGTATACCCTCTTGACTTTCTATCGGTAGTTTCCGCAAATAACTCTTTGCTTTCTCACCTTGTTCTTTACCTATTTTATATAAAAGAAATTGTAAATCTTCTTCACGAAATGGTCGCAATAAATAATAAAATGCTTGGAAACGAAAAGCTGTAATAGATTCTTCTATGTTTTCACCTACAAAAATAAATTTTGTATAGCAATTTATTTCTCGTAATAAACTTGCATATTCAAAACCAGTACCATCTAGTAATTTGGAACTTAAAAAAACAAAGTCTGGTATATGTTTTTTCATCATAAATAAAGATTCTGTTCCTGTCTTTGCTTCAAAACATTCTACATTTCTCATATTTTCAGTGAAATTTTCAGCTAACTCTCTTCTCTCTTCTGCCTCTTCCATGATCAGTAAAATTTTCATTTCTTCAACCACCTAATTCTTTGTCCATATGTCCTGTTGTATACATTCGCTTTTATAAGAAATAATCCCTTTTTCTTACTATACCATTATTTATCTAAAAAAACAGAAAAAAGGAAACCACTTCGGTTTCCTCTCCCCTTTTATCCCGCACTAACTGCCTATAAAGAGCCGAGTAGTGTAGGATAATAAACGGTCAGGGATACGTTTAAATTTTCACTTTATACTAATTCTCGTTGCTTCGTTTCCTGTCCAAGTATTATTACAGCGAATACACCAATTAAAATTGATCCACAGAAAATCGTAAATATTAATGATAGTGAAGCTTCTGAAGCAACTAAATATCCCACTAATAGTGGCCCAAGAATACCACCAATACGACCAAATGCTGCTGCCATTCCTGCACCTGTACCACGAATAACCGTTGGATACTGCTCAGGTGTATAGGCGTATAATGCTCCCCAAGCACCTAAGTTAAAGAAGGATAGTAACATACCTGCCACGATTAATACTGTTAATGAATCCGCAACCCCAAACAAATAAGCACTGCAAGCTGTCCCGATTAAATACGTAACCAAAACAAATTTACGACCGAGACGTTCAATAAACCAAGCAGCTGTGAAATATCCTGGAAGTTGAGCTAATGTCATAATAAGTACGTATTGGAAACTTTTTATTAAACTAAATCCTTTTAGCACCATTACACTCGGTAACCAAAGGAACATTCCATAATAGGAAAAAACAACACTAAACCATAGAATCCATAGCATAATTGTTGCTTTACGATATTCCCCAGACCAAACTGATTTTATATTTTCAATAACAGATGGCCTTTTTTCAACTTTTTGGAACCTTGGGGAATCCGGTAAATTCCATCTTAAATATAAAGCATATAATGCTGGAACTGCACTCAATACCATCGCAACTTCCCAACCATATTTAGGAATAACAAAATACGAGATAAGAGCTGCAATTAGCCATCCACCTGCCCAAAAACTTTCTAATAACACAACAATTTTCCCACGTTCATGCGCTTCAACACTCTCTGATACTAGTGTAGAGGCAACCGGAAGCTCTCCGCCAAGCCCCATACCAATTAAAAAGCGTAAAACGAGAAACATCGCAAGTGTTGTTGTTAATGCAGTTAAACCACTACCGATAGAAAATAATAATAATGTAATAATAAAGACTGATTTTCGCCCTATTTTATCTGATAGTATCCCAAAAATAAGCGCTCCTACTGCCATACCGATTGAGTTAATACTGCCTATCCAGCCCATTTCTTGCGTACTTAATCCCCAATCCTTTTGCAAGGCTACCATTACAAATGAAAGCATTCCAACATCCATTGCATCAAATAGCCATCCAAGCCCAGCTATACCTAGTAGTTTGCGCTTCGAAATTTCTTTTACCTTGCCCACTAGAAGTCCTCCTCACACAGGTGTCTTTACACATCATTTTACATGTGTGAATTGTATAAGTAAAATACTTTTGTGTAAAAAATTCTCCTTCATCATTCCCAAAAAGTAAAACGTCTATCCCGATTGGTGAGAGCTAATAATCTGTGGGGATGCCTCACTGATTAAAGTTTCAATTTATTAAAAATGAACAAATAAAAAAAGCAGCGATATTTCGCTACTTTTTCGAACGCATTACTTCTTTTAAAAATTCCGCTAATACTAACTGACGACGCCAGCGTGTTGGATTACTGCATAATCTATAAAACCACTCTAAATGAATTGCTTGAATCCATTTTGGTGCACGTTTTACCTCTCCAGCCCATACGTCTAAACTTCCACCTACTCCAACAGCCATTTTCGTTTCTAAACGATGCTTATTGTTTTGTATAAAGTTCTCTTGTCTCGGGAAACCAAGTGCAACAAGTAATAAATCTGGTTTTGCTTCTTGAATGCGAGAAATAATATTCTCTTCGTCTTCTTGTTTAAAATAACCATCTTGTATACCGGCGATGGATACAGCTGAATATGTCTTTGTTAAATGATCTGCTGCAGCTTGTACAACATGCGGCTTTGCACCTAATAAGAAAACAGATACCGGCTTACTATCTTCTGATAACTTCGCAAGTAAATTACACATTAAATCAAAACCTGCTACACGTTCTTTTAAAGGTGTACCAAGCATCCCGCTTGCCTTTACAACCCCAATACCATCAGGTGTAATTAAATCTGTATTCAATAATGTTTGATAGAACTTTTCATCCTTTTTTGCGCACATAACAATTTCAGGGTTTGCTGTTACTACCTGAAACGTATGAGTTCGCTCCGCTTCTAGTTGTTCTTTTAAATATTGGACCGTTTCATCCATTGTCATTGTAGAAAAAGGAACGCCTAGAATATCAACTGTTTGTACTGCCATAGTTAACTATCCTCTCTATCATTACAAGTTTTTCGCTATTAATTGCTTATATGTTTCCTTTGTATCTTCATATAGTTTTTGAAGTGAGAAGTTCATAGTAGCATGCTCATAAATATGTTTACCCATTGCTGCTAACTCTCCAGTTTTCCACTTATCATACGCTTCTTCTAAAGCTAATGCTAATGCCTTTCCATCACCTGTCGGCACAATCCATCCGTAAGTTTCATCTACGATTAATGGTTCAATTTCTCCAGCCCTAGTCACAATTGATGGTACGCGCTGATTTGCCGCTTCTAATAAAACTAGTGGGAACCCTTCACTATGGGAAGTTAATAAATTTACATGTGACGACGCAAATAATTGTTTTACATCTTGACGATGTCCTAAAAACTCTACTTTATCGTTAATCCCCTTTTCAGTAGCTAATGACTTTAGATTTTCTTCTAATGGGCCATCGCCAACTAATAATACTTTAATTTTCTCTAATTTTGTTTGTTGTAACGCATCGAATAAAACTTCATGTCCTTTGACAGGATGTAATCGTGCTACTTGGATTGCCGTAAATACATCTTCATCAATATTGAACATTTCTTTTTTATTATAGCCTTTTGCTTTTTCCTTATCGTATTCAATTCCATTATAAATAACATGCATCTTTTCATTTGAAATACCTAATGCTGCCAGGCTTTTTTTCAATCTATTTGTTACAACGAAAAATAAGTCTATATTTTTTAAGGCTTTCAAATTTAATTTCGTAAAAATCCAACCTTTTAAGCCCTGTTTAGTAAAGTCTTGAAATGGATCACTATGAATAGTCGTTACCCATTTTGCCTTTATTCTCTTTTTCATTAAAGAAACATAGAAATTAGCCCTAGGGCCATGTGTATGAACTACATCAAATTTTTCTTTATTAATAAATTCACTTATATTCTTTAAAATGGATAAATCATAGCGCGATTTTTGTGAAAACACATGGACTTTTATCCCTAACTCCCTTGCTTCCTTCGCAACAATTCCATCTTCAAATACTGCTAATTCTACTTCACCAGTTGGAAACTGATCGAGAAGTGAAATAATATGTGTTTTCCCTCCCCCATCTTCTGCTCCTGCATTCATATGCAATATTCTCATATTTTTTCCTCCTTTAAATCCTCGCTACGTTTCCATCTATTTTTATTTTACTGTACTAAAAAATAAAAGCTAACAAAAGTTAGCTTTTATTTTTATCATTCAATTTCTAGGTCTACTATTAGATAAGCTAACACCACTACAAAGTAAATCCCAACTCCTGGTGCTGTTAAAATATGTCCTGCAATATAAGCAATACCTAACGCTAACAATAAGCTTGCTGAAATCATTCCATATTTTATATTAAATATGACCTTAAATCTCGTAGTAAATGCTAGTAGAATTCTTAGCCCGTAATAAATAAATGGAATCATTAGTAATACAAAGCCAATAATCCCGAAATCATAAAACCAATCATGGAAGTCCATTTCAATTAGTTTTGGATCTGGCTGCTTTTGTTCATTGTATTTAAAGTTACCTGCATAACCCATTCCTAATAACTTTTGTGACATTGGCGCTTCTTTAAAGAACTGCTTATGTCTTTCTTCATATACTTGACGTCCACTGAAAATAAGATTTTCTTGGTTTTCTTTCTTTTGCTCTTTCTCAAGCTCTTTCTTAACTTCCTCTTCTATCTTCGCCTTTTCTTCTGGCTTTTCACCTTTATGATGCTTTTCTTCTTTTGCTTTAAGTTCTTGTTCTTTTTTCAGCTTCTCTTTAATTTCTTTTTCTTTTTGACCTTGCTGTGCTACATTTTGCTCTGATAAATAATTATTGTGAATACCCATATTTTGTGCTAATGGCGTTTGTTTAAACGTTCCAACTACACCAGCTAATAGGACAATAGCAATTACTGCATTAAGCGCAAGGGATTTTTTGTTCGGATTTTTTCTATCAAATAATAATTGTAGTACAATGATCCCGATTGCTGCCGCTAACGTAGCACCAATTGAGCCCATTCCTACTTTTGTACCAACTTGAATTAGCGAATAAATCATTAAAAGTGATGGAATCCAATATAAAATGTGTTTCCAGCTCTTTGTTTTTTGAATAGAATATAGTACCACAATAGGGAAAATAATAGCTAAAATTGAACCTAGTTCATTCCCTGCATAGAACCAACCTCGAGAACCAACCTTCATCCATTCATAACTACCAAAGTCAGTAGATGTTGAAATAGAAATAACCATAATTGCGTTAATGATTAATGTAGAATATACAATACTATTTCGAACCTTATCACTAATATTAACCTTCTTTTTCAATGATTTTAAAGCTAAAATGTATGATCCCAGCATGATATATATATATAATGCTTTCGCAACGAATTTAACCTCTTCACTAAGTACAATAGGATTTTTGACTAGTTTGTTATTAATAAATCCTATCCCTAAAACTCCGGCTAATAATATAAGATAAATTAAAAACTTTCTATTTTCCTTCTCTTTTGCCTGAATTAAAATGTAAATACCACCAACAGCCATAATAAGGAATCTTACTAAAATTCCAACGGTAGCATTTGACTTTAATAAAGTGATGCTAAGAGACGTTAATAAATCTAAAACAGGCTGTAAAATAATAAAAAAGAGCAAAAAACGCTCAAATCTAACCCTAGCTTGATTTGCTAACATTCCAAGACCTCCATACAAAATCTTAACATTATCTTTTAATCATAATTTTTATCTTCAAAACACACCTAGCAATTATAACATAACTCATATTTAAATTGAGAACTTATTTTTATGCCGAAACTAACCAAATCTAGCGTAAGTAGTACTAGAAAACATTA
>NZ_JBNLYE010000269.1:0-5680 GCF_050172095.1 Bacillus sp. GMs2/2 | reverse complement strand
AGTAGAAATGGGGTTTTAAAAAGGAATGAGTATAAGCATAACGCGGCAAAAGATTTTGACGGCCGCTTCTCAAATTGTACAATGTAAAGGGGTCGCTAAATTAACCTTGGAAGCAGTGGCAAAAGAGGCGGGTTTAAGCAAAGGTGGATTATTGTATCACTTTTCAAATAAAGAAGCTTTAATAGAAGGTATGATAGTCCGAGGGGTAGAGGATTATGAAGGGGCCATTTACAATAAAGTAGCGGAAGACTCAGAGAGGAAAGGGAGATGGGTTCGCTCTTTTGTAGAGGAAAGATTAAGTAATGAGAGAAGAACAGAAGAGTTGTCTAGCAGTATGATGGCAGTACTCATGTTAAAACCTGAATTACTTGAGCCATTACAACAATCATTTCAGCAACTGCAAAAGAATATAGAGAATGATGAGATAGATTCAGTTTGTGCAACAATTATTAGATTAGCAGCAGATGGATTATGGTATTCGGAATATTTAGGGGTTGGAAGACTAAGCCCCGAGTTAAGAGAAAAAGTAATTCAAGCTCTTATTAGTAATTCATATAAATAGAATATGCGAACTATATAATTTTAAAATAATTCACCATTGCTTCTTTAATGTAGTGGTGAATTATTTTTTTTATTAGAAAAATAGAACAATTTTATAGAGTATTGAATTATAACCGTCCAGACGGTATAGTAATATTTGGTTTAAGAGGAAAATGAAACAAAAAAAGAATAAAAGATATTTTTAGCACACTATTCGAAAGGATAGGCCGCAAAGCTTAGAGTCTACGGTAATACATATTGGTTACTAAGATCGTCTGGTTGCACATTTTTGATGCAACCGGACGATCTTTTTTTGTTATATAAATATAAAAATTTAGGAGGGAACTATGCAAATGAAAAGTACTAAAAGACATATTTCAATGGTTTCATTAGTTTTTCTAGTATTATTTTCAGTGCTGAATGTGTGGGCTCCAGTTATTCAAGCTGCTGTTATGAAAAGTCCAGTGGACGAAATTAATATTTCCCGTACTGATGGCACGACATCTGAACCATATCAAGCCTCAGATGGTATGAAAGTAGAAGTGAAGTGGTCAGCTAAAGAAAAAATAAAAAGTGGAGATCAATTCACAATTGATATGCCAAAAGAGTTTCGAAAAGACCTTATGAATATGAGTTTTCCTTTAAAAGATGCTGAAGGAAAAACAGTTGGTACATGTGAGATGAAAAAGGGTCTATTAACGTGTACTATGGGTGATTACGTAGAAGGAAAGAACAACATTAAAGGTTCTTTATTCGTAGAATTCTACTTTGGTCTAGAAGCATATGATGGTGTTAAAGAAATTCCATTAGAATTTAACGTTGATGGTCAAATCGTAAATAAAGAAGTAAATGTAAGTAATACGACAGAGAGACCGAAGCCACAACCCAATACGGAAAATCTATTGAAATGGGGTTCTTATAATCAAGAAGATCCGTCTATTGCTGATTGGCTTGTATATGTAAATGCAACTGGAACAGAAATGCAAGATCTTAAATTAACAGATACATTAGGACCTGGGCATGAGTTAATTACAGACAGCGTAGTATTAGAAGAGGCTGTATTTGAAGATGGTTATGCACCAACAAATATTAAGCCAGCAAATTTATCTAACATTAAAATAAATGCAACAAAGACTGGATTTACAATTGAATTTCCAGACAGTTCAAAAGGCTATATTTTAAGATATAAAACAAAGGTTACAAATCCTGCTGCAAAACCTCATAAAAATACTGTGAAATTAGAAGGTAAAAATATTAAAACTGAAGAAAAAGTAGGACAAGTATTTGTGAGTGGTGGGGGAGGATCCGGTTCAGGTGACAATAATCCACCTAGCATTGAAAAAAATATAGTTGATGAGAATGGCAAGCTTGTAGAGAATGAGCAGCTAACACAAATGGATCAAGTTATTCAATACCAAGTTGGTACACATATACCGAACGATCCTCCTAAATACACATCTATGGTAATTAGTGATGATTTAGAAGATGTTTTAGAAGTATTAGAGGCAAAAGTGTATGATAAAAATGGCCAAGATATTACTTCTAAAGGGACGTTAAATATAGATAAACAAAGAAGTGAAGTAACATTTACGTTTGGTGAGAATTTTGATTATAAGTCATATGAAGACCAGATAATTAATCTTAGTATCAAGGCGAAAATTAAAAATAATGCAGACTTATCTTCTTACGTAGAGAAGAAGATTCCTAATAAAGCGGAATTACATTTTGATGATAAAACATTAACATCAAAAGAAGTAACTATTACACCGCCTGAAGCTCCAAAAGATGGTACAGTATCGCTTCATAAAATAGATTCTGAGAATCCGAACAAAGGGTTGAAAGGTGCCGAATTTGAAGTTCGAAATAGTGCAAATGAAGTTGTTGCAAAACTGACAACGGACGAAAAAGGTTTTTCAGTACCTCAAACTTTAGCTCCTGGGACGTATAAAGTTTATGAAACAGTAGCACCAGAAGGATATCAAAAATTAACAAGCCCAGTAGAGGTTACACTTCAAGCTGGAGAAACAAAAACAATTGAAATTAAAAATACTGTGCAAAAGGGTCAAATTGAAATAAAGAAAATTGATTCGGAAAATGGTGAAAAACCATTAGCAAATGCAGAGTTTGATATAGTAAAAGACGGTGTAGTAGTCGAACATATTGTTACAGATAAAGATGGTAAGGCAATCTCTAAACCGTTAGCACTAGGAAAATATATTTTAAAAGAAACGAAAGCGCCTGAAGGCTACCAATTAAAAGAAACAGAGTTCGAAGTAAGTGTAACAGGGGACGGCATATTCCCAATACAAGTGGAAAATGCAATGGTAGACAAAGGTAATATAGAAATTACAAAAGTGGACAAAGAAAACGGAGCAGTATTAGCGGGTGTCGAATTTGAAGTCCAAGATGAGAAAGATGAAGTAGTAAGAAAAGTAGTAACAGATAAAGATGGAAAAGCAAATGTTTCAGATCTATCAGTAGGAAAGTACAAATTAGTAGAGACGAAAAGCTTACCAGGTTATAAAAAGCTAACAGAACCAGTACCATTTGAAATAAAAAAAGGTATGACAAAAGCTTTAGCAATAAAAGTAGAAAACGAGCAGTTAGACAAAGGCTCAGTAGAAATTACAAAAATAGATAAAGATAGTCAAAAAGTATTAGAAGGCGTAGTCTTCGAAGTGCAAGATGAGCAAGGAAAAGTAGTAACAGAAGTAAAAACAGATAAAGATGGTAAAGCAAAAATCTCTGATTTATCAGTAGGGAAGTACAAATTAGTAGAGACGAAAAGTTTACCAGGCTACAAAAAGCTAACAGATTCAGTATCATTCGAAATTAAAAAAGGTATGACAACAGTCCTATCGTTGAAAGTAGAAAATGAACAGTTAGATAAAGGTTCAGTAGAAATTACAAAAATAGATAAAGACAGCAAAAAAGCATTAAAAGGCGTAGTTTTTGAAGTGCAAGATGAAGCTGGAACAGTAGTAAAGGAAGTAAAAACAGATAAAGATGGTAAAGCAAAAATCTCAGATCTATTAGTAGGAAAGTACAAATTAGTAGAGAAAGAAAGTTTACCAGGCTATAAGAAACTAACAGATCCAGTATCATTTGAAATCAAAAAAGGCATGACCGAAGTACTATCATTAAAAATAGAAAATGAAATGGTAGATACGGGAAATATAGAGATAACAAAGATAGATAAAGATAATAAAGCACCGTTAGCGGGAGTAACATTCATCGTCCAAGATGAAAAGGGTAATGAAGTTACAAAAGTAACGACAGATAAAGATGGAAAAGCAAATGTTTCAGATTTACTTGTAGGAAAGTATGAATTAGTAGAGGTAGAAAGTTTACCTGGTTATAAAAAATTAGAAAAACCAATATCATTTGAAATCAAAAAAGGCATGACCGAAGTACTATCATTAAAAGTAGAAAATGAAATGGTGGATACAGGGAATGTCGAGATAACAAAAATAGATAAAGATAGTAAAGCACCATTAGAAAATGTTGTATTTGAAGTACGTGATTTAAAAGGGAAAGTAGTTGCGAAAGTAACAACGGATAAAGAAGGAAAAGCAAACGTTTCAGATTTATCTATCGGGAAGTATGAGTTGGTAGAAGTAGAAACACCGGCAGGATACAAACCACTAGAAAAGCCAATTTCATTTGAAATTGAAAAGGGTAGAGTAACAGCGCTAAAGCTAACAGTAGAAAATGAATTAGTGGATACAGGAAATGTAGAAATTACAAAAGTAGATAAAGAAAATAAAGATGCTTTAGCTGATGCAGTCTTTGAAATTCAAGATGAAGCAGGACAAGTAGTCGCTAAAATAACGACAGATAAAAAAGGACAAGTACAAGTTACTAATTTATCAGTCGGCACATACAAGTTAGTAGAAGTAAAAGCACCAAAAGGATATAAACAATTAGTAGATCCGATTACTTTCCAAATTGAAAAAGGCATGACAAAATCTCTTGCTTTAACAGTAGAAAACGAAATGTTAGACAAGGGAAATGTAGAAATCACAAAAGTAGATAAAGATAATCAAAAAGCATTAGAAGGCGTAGTCTTCGAAGTACAAGACGAACAAGGAAAAGTAGTAACGGAAGTAAAAACAGATAAAAATGGTAAAGCAAAAATCTCAGACTTATCTGTAGGAAAGTACAAATTAGTAGAGAAAGAGAGCTTACCAGGCTACAAAAAACTAACAGAGCCAGTATCATTCGAAATTAAAAAGGGTATGACAGAAGTTCTATCATTAAACATAGAAAATGAAATGGTAGATACGGGAAATGTAGAAATTACAAAAATAGATAAAGATAATAAGGCACCGTTAGCAGGTGTAGTCTTTGAAGTACAAGACGACAAAGGCAAGGTAGTAACGAAAGTAACGACAGATAAAGCTGGAAAAGCAACAGTTTCAGATTTATCAGTAGGAAAGTACATGCTAGTAGAAGTAGAGAGTTTACCAGGCTACAAAAAATTAGAAAAGCCTGTACCATTTGAAATTACAAAAGGTATGACAAAATCTTTAGCGTTCACTGTAGAAAATGAAATGGTAGATACGGGGAATGTAGAAATCACAAAAATAGATAAAGACAGTAAAGCACCATTAGAAAATGTTGTATTTGAAGTACGTGACTCAAAAGGAAAAGTAGTTGCGAAAGTAACGACGGATAAAGAAGGAAAAGCAAACGTTTCAGATCTATCAGTAGGAAAATACAAATTAGTAGAGACGAAGAGCTTACCAGGTTACAAAAAGTTAACGGAACCAGTATCATTCGAAATTACAAAAGGTATGACAAAAGTCTTATCATTGAAAGTAGAGAATGAACAGTTAGACAAAGGTTCAGTGGAGATTACAAAAATGGCCGCTGAAAGCAAGGAAGTCTTATCAGGAGCTGTGTTTGAGGTTCATGATGAAAAGGGAAAAGTAGTAGTGAAAGTAACAACAGATAAAGATGGAAAGGCAAAAATCACAGATCTATCTGTAGGTAACTACACACTAGTAGAAGTAGAAGCACCAAAAGGATATGAAAAATTAACTAATCCAATTCCATTTGAAATTACAAATGGAATGATAAATGCAGTTCAATTAGAAGTATTAAACAAATTGAATCATTTAGCGCCACCAGGCCCAGA
>NZ_JBNLYE010000268.1:0-5737 GCF_050172095.1 Bacillus sp. GMs2/2 | reverse complement strand
TAATGTGTTAAAAAAAATATGAAAAAGAAATTTTATAGTGTTTTAACTCTCTCTCTTGCATTACAAACTGTTCTTGCACCTACTTATTCATTTGCAGAGAGTGCTGAAAAATCCGCTGAAGTATATACGGAAGATCAAGTTTTTAAAAGTATTAAAGAGCATGTTAATGAGCATAGTACTCATGAAGAAGATATCGAGGTTACTGGCCAGTTCCTACTATACACTTCAAAAAAACATTCATTATATACCGCGAATGATTTAAAAAACAAATCGAATATCGAGATTACAGAACAAGTCGTAACGGCGACAAAGAAAAAAGGAAATGCTTATTACATAACGACGCCAACTGGCGCTGGATGGATAGATAACAATGATAATAGCTTAGAAGTTCAAGAGATTCATAAACTATCTAATCAAAAATTAATCGTAAAAGAAGAAGCTTCCATACATGCCCTTCCGTTCCAATCATTTAAAGAAGAAGGGAAACTACAGCCACAAGTCATAACTCCTACTGAACAAGCTGGAAATTGGTTTAAAGTCCAAATAAATGAAACAACAAAATGGATTTATGCACCTTCTGCTACATTTGAAGGTACAAAAGCTTCATTATTAAAAAACAGTCGTACTGCTAAAAATAGTTTATTGAGATCGCCAGAAGCTCTACAAACAAACAATATTTATGGCGTTACATTTAAAGAAATGATTGTCCCAAAAGGAAATGACGATATTCGCCCTGGCTACCCGATGGTACCTAAATATATTACGATTCACGAAACAGCTAATACAGCGAAGGGTGCCAATGCTCTAAATCATGCAAAATTCTTAGATAATCAAGCACGCGGAACAGCTGATCGTGCCGCATCTTGGCATTTCACAGTAGATGATAAAGAAATTTATCAACATCTTCCAGTAAATGAAGTTGGATGGCATGCTGGAAATAAAACTGGAAACTATGAATCTATCGGAATTGAAATTGCCGTTAATCAAGATGGAAACTATGAAAAAGCGGTAGAAAATGCCCGTAAATTGGCAGCTTATTTAATGAACGACTTAAATATTTCTCTAGATAAGGTCCAAAAACACCAATTTTGGTCAGGAAAAAACTGCCCTGCGTTTATGATTCAACGCGGACAATGGGATGCTTTCTTAAAAGGAACTGAAACATACTATAAGGAAAACCAAAAAAACCCCGTAACTGATGACATTACAGGTGGATGGTATGAACAAGACATTCGTCAATTAGCAGCTAGAGGCATTATGCAAGGAGAAGGGAACGGCAAGTACTTCCCAGAACGTCTTGTAACGCGTGCTGAATTTGCTACACTAATTACTCGTGCTTTACAATTACCAAGTGGAAACGCTAATTTCACAGACTTAGAACAAGTACACCCATCGTTAAGAGACGGTATTAATCGTGCAGCAAGCGCAGGCATAATCCGCGGACGTGGTGATAATACATTTGATCCAAATACTACAATTACACGCGAAGAAGCTGTTATTATGATCGATCGTTCTCTAAAACACGCTGGTATTTTTGCAAAACAAGTTGAACTACCATTCGTAGACCAAAACTTAATTTACGCTAAAGAAGAAGTACAAAGAGTGTATGGATATGGAATTGTAAAAGGTAATGAATTTAATCAATTCGTACCAAAAGGACCATCACAACGTGCACACGCAGCTGCATTTATAAACAGAATGCTTAGCGTAATTGAAGCTTAACATATTTATCATTCCATATAGATATTTTCATTTTATCTGTATTCACTTAAAAGGCATCAGAGATTATATATCTCTGATGCCTTTTATACATCTTTTAACTATTTTTAGCCATGAATCTTAAACGTATTCCTAATAACAGAAGCATAAAACCGATGAATGGAACGTAATTCGTATTGTGTCCTGTAGCTGGAAGTTGTTGATTATTAGAAGAACCTTGTCCTTTTTCTGGTAAATTAGGTTTTTCTACTCCCTCACCTGGTTTTTCTGTTCCTTCACCCGGCTTCTCTGTTCCTTCATCTGGCTTTTCTGTTCCTTCACCTGGCTTCTCTGTTCCTTCACCTGGCTTCTCTGTTCCTTCACCTGGCTTCTCTGTTCCTTCACCTGGCTTCTCTGTTCCTTCACCTGGCTTTTCTGTTCCTTCACCTGGCTTTTCTGTTCCTTCACCTGGTTTTTCCGGACCTTTTTCTGTATCTTTTTTATTTGTAATTTGAAGCTTTACAACTTCAATTTTTTCATTAGAAATCGTAAATTTCATTTCCTTATCGGATAAAGTATATCCTTCTGGCGCTTGGATTTCTTTTAAAGTGTAATCTCCTGGTTCTAACTTCTTAGAAGTCGCTTTACCGCTCTTGTTTGTTGTTAATGTGTCGATTTTTGTTCCGTCTTTCCAAATTTCAAACACTGCGCCTGCTAAAGTTTTATTTGTATTATTGGCATCTACCTTTGTAATTTCTAATTGACCTGTAATTTCTTCTTTCACTTTTTCATTCATAACTTCTTGTTTTACTACTTCGTTCGCTATAACATTTATTTCTACTGTTACTTCTAACGCCTTATAACCTTCTGGCGCTTTTGTTTCCTCTAACGTGTACTTTCCTGGCACTAAGTTTTCGAATTTCACAACACCTTCTTTATTCGTTGTTTTCGCTTCTCCAACTACTTGACCAGCTTCGTTCTTTAATTTAAATTCTGCACCTGCTAAAACTTTTCCACTCTCCGAATCCTTTTTGATTACTTGTAAGCTTCCTAGTTCTTTTGCGTTTTCTACTTGTACTTCTACTACTTTGTTTGCTTCCACAACGACTTCAATTTCTTCTTTTAACAACTTATATCCTTGTGGTGCTTTCGTTTCTTTTAATGTGTACTTTCCTGGCTCTAATTTCTGAGAAATTACTTTACCTGTTTTATCTGTTCGTAACGTATCTACTTTCTTACCATCTTTATACACTTCGAATTCTGCGTCTGATAATACTTTCGTTTTATCTTCCGCATCTACTTTTACAATTTCGAATTGACCAAGACTCTTACTGTTCGTTACTTTTACATCAACAACTTTTTCACCGTCAACTGTTACATGAATTATTTGTTTTGTTAACTCATAACCTTCTGGTGCTTTTGTTTCTTCTAACGTATATTCCCCTGGCACAAGTCCGTCTACTTTAACCGTTCCAGACTTATCTGTTGTAATTCCTTCTTTTACAACATTTCCTTTCGCATCTTTCAATGTAAATTCTGCGCCTGCTAAGCGTTTCGTTTGATCTTTATCATCCATTTTAATAATTTGTAGAGAACCTAAGATTTTTTCGTTTTCTGCCGCCACTTTTACTACTTCTTTCTCGTTTTGAATTGTTACTTTCCATTCTTTATTTGAAAGCTTGTAGCCCGCTGGTGCTTTCGTTTCTTTCACTGTGTATTCACCTAGCGGTAATTTTGGTGACATCACTTTTCCACTCTCATCTGTTTTCAGTTCCGCTACCTTTTTACCATCTTTATACACTTCGAATTCTGCACCTGATAACAATTCCGTTTTATCATTCGCATCTACTTTCACGATTTCGAATTGACCTGTTACTTTTTCATTCGTAACTTCTTGTTTTACTACTTCGTTCGCTACAACGTTTACTTCTACTGTTACTTCTAACGCCTTATAACCTTCCGGGGCTTTCGTTTCCTCTAACGTGTACTTTCCTGGCACTAAGTTTTCGAATTTTACAACACCGTCTTTATTCGTTGTTTTCGCTTCTCCAACTACTTGACCAGCTTCGTTCTTTAATTTAAATTCCGCACCTGCTAGAACTTTTCCACTTTCTGCATCCTTTTTGATTACTTGTAAGCTTCCTAGTTCTTTTGCATTTTCTACTTGTACTTCTACTACTTTGTCCGCTTCCACAACGACTTCAATTTCTTCTTTTAGCAATTTATATCCTTGTGGTGCTTTTGTTTCTTTTAATGTGTATGTTCCTGGTTCTAATTTCTGTGAAACTACTTTACCAGTTTTATCTGTTCGTAACGTATCTACTTTTTTACCATCTTTATACACTTCGAATTCTGCATCTGATAATACTTTCGTTTTATCTTCCGCATCTACTTTCACAATTTCAAATTGACCTGTTACTTTTTCGGGGATCTTTTTATTCACCACATCTACAGTCACTACTTTATTAGCCTCTACATTAACAGAAACTGAACTAGATGATAATTCATATCCTTTCGGTGCTTCTACTTCTTTTAATGTATAGCTTCCAACTGGAAGTTGTTTCGATAAGGCTTCACCTTTATCATCTGTAACAATTGTTTCCACAACTTTCCCATCTTTATCGATAACATCAAATTTTGCACCTGGTAGAAGTTGACCAGATTCACTATCTTTTTTCAATAATTTAAATTGGCCATTCTCTACTTTTTTCGTATTCTTCATAACAAGTTCAATTACGTTTGTATTATCAATTGTTACTTTGACTGGTGTATCAACTTTTATATATCCTTCTGGTGCATTTATTTCTTTTACAAAATAGTCACCAAGTGGTAAATCTTTAACTTCCGCAATACCCTTTTCGTTTGTTGTAACAGTAGCCACAACGTTATTATCTTTGTCTATAACATCAAATTTTGCGTCTTTTAAAACAATATTTTCATCTTTTTCATCAACTTTTTTAATTTGTAAATGTCCTTTTTCAACTGCTGGTTTATTCCACTTTGGCCAGTTAAATTTAAAGTTATGAACCTCAAAACCATCTCTTTGGTGTAATCCTCCAACATAGGCTTGTCCATTAATAGAACCACCTTTTGTTTCTACAACTGCATTAGGTGCAAACACACTACCTACTACACCATAACCTTTAGTTGTTATCTTTGTAGCATTAGGAAATACCCAAATTACCTTACTAGCTAACTCAGTAAAAGATGAATTAGGATCGTATGCTTGAGATGTATTAATTAAATCCGTCGCCATCCCAGTATTTCTTGTATCATACAAAATTGCACCGCCACCAAAACTCACTTCTTCTGCATCTGAATAAATAACAATAAAGTCTTTATTCTCTACATTCGGAAGAAAAACGTCTTTTACATCAAATGTTTTCTTTCCAGTTTGGCCTGAAGAGACATAAATATTAGGGTTATTTAAATCTTCACCGATGCCAAAGCTCATATTAGGTTTTGGCTTATCAGTCTGTAGTTTACTTGCATCCCCGATTACACCATCAACGTCTTTTCTAAATTCTTTAAACTTAGCATCAATCTCCGCTTGCTCTTTATAAGAGATACGGTCATATGATGTTTTCATTGCGCCATCTGGGTCACCGTCTTTTGTCATCGCCACTGTTCCATCTTGAATAATTACTTGTCCTGCTCCCGCTTTCGTAAATTGACCGCCTAGTAATAATGATGGATATCCTTCATCTACCCAAGTTGCTCCAGCTAAGTTATTTGCTCCAGTTGCAGCCGCTACGACTGTATAACTTGATGCGTTCATATTTTTCTGAACAGCCATCGCACCTTCAATATCCGCACTCGTTGCACTATGATCTCCAAAAATGATGGCATTGTAATAAGATACATCACCTAAACCTTTTAATTCTGTTGTAGCTGCCTCTGCTTTAAATGGTAAGTGGATTAAAAAATTCATACATATTAGTAATACAACTATTAAACTACTACTTAACTTTTTAATTTTTTGATTAAATGATTTCCTCAAGAAATTCATTCCCCCTTTTAAACTTCCTAAAACCACAAA
>NZ_JBNLYE010000267.1:0-5737 GCF_050172095.1 Bacillus sp. GMs2/2 | reverse complement strand
TTAGGTGGTGCTTTACTATGAAATTAGCTGTCATTGGTGGCGGTGATTTACAAGATTCAAATCACTTGCCTATTAATGAACGCCTTATAGAATTAACAAATAAACAGTATCCAAAAGTATTGTTTATTCCAACGGCTAGTCATGATGATGAAAGCTATATAAAATTATTTTTAGACACGTTTGAAAAACAATTACATTGTGAAGTACAAATTTTACGCATTACAACAGATTCACCTTCTAAGTATGAAATAGAGGAGATGATTCATTCAGCCGATTTAATTTATCTAGGTGGCGGAAACTATATTCACATGCTTACGCAATGGAAAGAACATAGACTTGATGAAAAATTATTATTGGCTCTGCAACAAGGAACACTTATTGCTGGTTATAGCGCTGGTGCTATGTGTTGGTTCACGTCTAGTATCCGATCAGATTATGAAGGTTCTGGTTATATAGAGAGTAACGGATGGGGTATTGTTAATAAAAGATTTTGTCCACATTATAATCAATTAAACAGAATGAACGCCTTCCATTCCTTTTTACAAAATCATCAAGGGAATATAGAAGGAATTGCACTGGAGGATAATTGCGCTTTATATATTACAGAGGAATCCTTTGAGATTATCGGTGAACCGGAAAAAGCGTGGGAGTTTTATATGAGTGATAAAACACTCATTAGACAACATTTTGATATAACTTTAAAAAGCTATTTGTAAACCTGCACTTACGAAAAAATGTCCCTAAGTCTAATAACTTAGGGACATTTTTCTATTTAACTAACTAATCGTGTAATTCGTTTCTTTTGCCATGAAAGCTTATAATATGCATACTGCAATAGTAAGCTGACAATAAATGCTGCTGGATACCCGATCCAAATGCCTTCTATTCCAAGACTTGTATGGTAAGAAAGATAATATGCTACGGGTACTTCTACAAGCCAAATTGAAACAACTCCAATAACAGTTGGCCAAAGTACTGTACCGCTCGCTCGCATTGTCGCACTAATAATTTGTGCATGACCGAAAATTAAATAACTCCATAACGTAATCATAACTAAGCTATGAGCAATTTCAATTGTAGTTTGACTCGTTAAAAATAGTGATAAAATGTCTCTTGAGAATAAATAAATAAGAGATATTAACACACCACCGATGACGTAGTTCATAATAATTCCGGCCTTCACAACTTTCTGCAATCGATCAAATTGATTCGCCCCAATTGATTGTGCTGCAAAAATAGAAACTGTAATACCAAGGCTAACTGCTGGCATTTGTACATAACTTGCAACTTGATTCACAACGCCGTAAGCAGCTGTTGCATCCGAACCGTAACGATTTACAAATGCGATTACGGCAATCTCAGATAATGAAACTAATATCATATTTATACTTGCCGGTATACCGAGCCTTAGCAATAGCTTTAATAACTCCCCATCCATTCGAAGGTATTTTCTAACCATTCCATCTAGTTGTAATGGGTGATTTTTCTTCTTTAAATACACAAGCATGACAATAAACGTAATAACTGTAGATATAACAGATGCATAGGCTGCTCCATACACATCTAATTTCGGAGCTCCTAACCATCCAAAAATAAGAACTGGTAATAAAATCATATTTAGTGCTGTACTTACAATTAAAAAGTAAAATGGCGTTTTAGAATCTCCTGTACCTCTCATAAATGTTGTATATGCGAAATATAAAAATAATACTGGCATCGATATAAATAAAATCCGTGCATAATGTACACTTATTTCAATAATATTTTCTGGCGTTCCCATTAGACGCATAATATCCATCGCAAAAATACTTCCTATTATCGCCAACACAACTCCAATAATAAAGGTAAATGTCAGCGTCGTACCAACGATAGCTTTTAAACGATCTTCGTTTTTAGCACCAAACGCCTGACCAATTAAAATAGAGCTCCCTGAACCGATACCAATTACAAATGAAACGAGCAAGAAAAATAATGGGAAGAATGCTGATATGGCCGCTAAATCATTAACTCCAAGCCATCTTCCTACTACTACCATACCAAATAATTGTCCAACTGATTGTAGTACATTACTTAATAATAACGGTACTAAAAACATCGACATCGATTTCCAAATTGGTTTACTCTCACTTTCCAACTTATGTGACTCCGCACCTTCTTTATTGTTATCTGCAGGTGGTTTCAAATTTCATTTCTCCTTTTATTAAAAATCTATTTTCAATATCTATCTCTTTGTATAGTTGTTATAATACTGTGCTTCTATTCATTTTCTTTTCATATGATTATAACTTCACCCAATATTGACTTCCATCGGCTGTTCGATCTAAAAATCCATATTCGATTAAATATCTTCTTAAAGTTACGAAATCAGGGTATACATTTTCTATCACTGTATTTACTTCTTTTTCAGTATACTTTTTATTACTATCAAACTTTTTCACTAAATGACGCAATATAATTAATTTACGCTTTTGTTTCTTCGGAAATTTAGAGAGAGGTCCATCTAATCCTTCTGTAAAGTGAGCTTTTAATACTTCATTATTTTCTTCTTCCGTAATATTGTATCGGTCATCCACCATCGTTGCTGTTCTGTGAATTGGTACAAATTTCGTTTGTACTTTTGATTTTTCTTCTGATAATTCCATTAGCGCTAAAAATACTTTTGCTTGCTTCATTTTCTCTCGCAGTGTAAATCGATGATTACGAATTGTTGATGTACTTCCGCCATCCAACTCTTTTACAATTTCTTTATCATTCAGTCCCATATAGAAAAACTGAACCATTTTCTTTTGTAAATCCGTTAATCCAGTAAATTTCTTATCCATATTTAGCAAATAATCAAACATAGACGTATGCTCATTTTGAATATGCAATTGGACGAACTTCTCTGCTTCATACAAAACTTGATTATCTTGATAAATAACACCTTTAATAAATGTTTCACCACAAGCTAAGCAAATGTACCCCTCTTTTTCTTCATCAAACACATACCCTTTCTTTAATTCCTCTATTGACGCATCCCAAAACTTCTCTGAAATATCGCTCATACTAAACACTCCTTCAAAATGTTTATTTAAAAACCAAACAAATCGCTATATCGTTTATTATCACTTCTTCATCTTATCACAACACAAACAAACATTTCAACGTTTCGTTTGCCCATTTTATAAACTTTTATAAAAACATCTATCGAAAGGATTTGATATAACGAAAAGCGAATGTATTTATACAACCTCATTTTATAGGATGTGAAATAGAACATGAATATTCTTCAAGACCCTTGGTTTACCGTTAAGCAAATTACACAGAACGCATATGCGATTAGTGAATATGGAACTGGTATTCACTCATTACAAAACTTCAGTATTCAATTTTAACTACAAAAAAGATGTTTCCGTATAAGAAAACACCTTTTACTTTTTATCCCGCTATTTACCGGGCAGTAAGCCTCCCACTAATTAACGTTTCACTTTATATATTCTATTTACAGTCTCTACTAAAACCTTACTTGCTTGTACAAATGTATGCTTTCGATTTCTATCTTCAACAAATTTATTAGCACAACTACTCATAATCATCATACAACTAATTATGACTAACGCTATCTTTCTATTCTTGTAAGTCACTTTATGCCACTCCACTATTACAAAACTTCTTTGGAATTTATCCCATCAAGAAATTTTACATGAATAATAAAACGTGTGAATATGCAATTCTGCATATTCACACGTTTTATCACAATGTTATGATTTAATTTAGTTAAAGAACAAGTATACCGAGGTGACTAACTTGAAATTTAAAGCGAAAAAAAATCCATTCCACGTCATTTTCATTACATTATTTATAATTATTTTTTTCGTTTCATTATTCTTCCAAAATGAAAATTCTATTTTTTTCACTCTCATGATGCTGCTAAATATCGTGAATCTTTCTTCATTCTATTTCTCTCACTACAACGTAACGGAATCATCTCTTGTTGTAAAACACGGTTTCATACTTCGTACTGAAATCCCATTTAAAGACATTCGCCATATTAAGCACTCTGGCAAAAAACTTCGTTCAAAAAAATGGACTAGGCAACAATTAGAAATACATTACAATTTATTTGACTCAGTGACCTCTTTCGTACCACAAGAAGAAGAAAAATTCATTTCACTCTTAAAAGAGAACTGCCCACAGATAAAAGTAATGAATACGCCTGCTAACAAATAATATATTTTGAAGCTTGTAGTATTGCAAGTAGATGAAACTTAAAAATGAACATCAAAAAGCCAAGATTCTATACTAAGAACCTTGGCTTTCTCTATTACTCTTTTGGAGCAATCATTTTCTTTGGATCTACAATTTCATCAAATTGCTCTTCTGTTAGTAGCCCAGATTGCAATGCTGCTTCTTTTAAAGTTAATCCTTCTTTATGAGCATGCTTCGCAATTTTAGCTGCATTTTCATATCCGATATGTGGGTTTAGCGCTGTTACAAGCATTAGTGAACGATTCACATTTTCATTAATTACTTCTTCATCTGCTTCAATACCAACTGCACAATTGTCATTAAACGAAACAATTGCATCCGCTAATAAGTGAGCTGATTGTAAGAAGTTATAAGCAATAACAGGTTTAAATACATTTAACTCAAAGTTACCTTGGCTCGCAGCAAATCCGATTGTTGCATCATTCCCCATCACTTGCGCTACAACCATCGTTAACGCTTCACTTTGCGTTGGATTTACTTTACCTGGCATAATAGAGCTTCCCGGTTCATTTGCTGGAATAATAATTTCTCCAAGACCACTACGTGGACCACTTGCAAGCCAACGCACATCATTAGCGATCTTCATTAAATCCGCAGCTAATGCTTTTAATGCACCGTGAGTATATACAACTTCATCATGGCTCGTTAATGCATGGAACTTATTTGGTGCAGAAACAAATTGTTTACCTGTAAATTGACTAATTTCCTCTGATACCATCTCACCAAATTTAGGATGAGCATTAATACCTGTTCCAACCGCAGTTCCACCAATTGCTAACTCTTTCATATATGTATTGCTCTCTGCAATCATACGCTCTGTTTTTTCAAGCATACGGTGCCATCCGCTAATTTCTTGCCCTAAAGTTAACGGCGTTGCATCTTGTAAATGTGTACGACCAATTTTTATAATATGTTCAAATGCAGTTACTTTTTCTGCTAAAGTTTCTTTTAATTTCGTAATTGCCGGTAATACGTGATTTTCTACTGCGATTACACAAGCTACATGAAGCGCCGTTGGAAATGTATCATTTGAACTTTGTGACATGTTCACATCATCATTCGGATGAATATGTACGTCAGATCCCTTCTCTTTCAAAATTTGATTCCCACGATTTGCAATTACTTCATTCACATTCATATTTGACTGTGTACCACTACCTGTTTGCCATACAACAAGCGGAAAATGTTCATTCCATTTCCCTGCAATCACTTCGTCAGCAGCTTCTACAATTGCTTCTGCTTTTTCTTCTGATAGCTTTCCTAATTTTTGATTGCTAAGCGCTGCACTCTTCTTTAAAATTGCAAATGCTTTTACAATTTCAAGCGGCATTTGCTCTGTTCCAATTGGAAAGTTTTCTTTACTACGTTGTGTTTGTGCTGCCCATAATTTATCAGCTGGAACTTTTATTTCTCCTAATGTATCTCTTTCAATTCTGTACTCCATGTTTTCATCCCCTTGAAAATATAATACCTACATCTCTTATAATAA
>NZ_JBNLYE010000266.1:0-5754 GCF_050172095.1 Bacillus sp. GMs2/2 | reverse complement strand
TGTGAATACGAATTTCTTCTTTCTCGAGATTAACTTGATACGAAATAATTGTATTATCGTGAACACTTATCATAAATTCACTCCTTAATAGATATTTGATTTTTGTTTCTCCAATATTATTTTTTCTAATTATAGCATTTTTTATATGTATATTGTATTCATGTAAAGTTAACATAACGTCTCATTATCGGTAGCAAGAAAAAAGCGAATTCCCTTTGAAAATAGGGTTTCGTCTTTTTCTTTTTCTATAACCCTATTCATCTTTTTATACATTCCTGTCCTGGCGTGTGTTCAGGGCTATTGTTTATTACTGCATTAGCCCAAAAACTGTATAAAATCTTGCATACTCTTAGCGTGGGGGTTTTCCAAAATGCTGGCGATACCCCTATAACTATTACAGAGCTAAAAGTTCTGCAAGGAGTAGATTCAGAAATATGTGGAATGCAAAACCGTAGTAATGAAAAATTATTACTACGGTGAGTTATCAAAATTGATAACTACGAGATTTATCGTTTCATAAAAAAACTGAGAATACTATTTGGATGCACGTTTTTTTTGTTATGGTGAGGTGAGGGTAGAATATAAAAAAGGATTTCGTAGCATATGACTGCGCTTATATGAACTATGTGGAATATAAATGTTCCGGCTCGTCCCACTAACAACGTAATAGGATTTGTTTTATATAAACTATGTGGAACGTATATCGAAGTACATATGCTGTACCTTGAAGTACTTTTCGTAACACCGTTATAATAAACGGTAAATAAAGACTGAAAATTCTATCTTTTTATGAGAAATACATTTAACTCTTTCGTTTATTTGGAAAATAAAGTAAGTTTAAGTTGTACTAAATATTAATAAGGGGGATTAAGTCATGAAGAAAAATAAAGCGCTTTCAGTATTGCTATCTACAACCTTAGCTTTTGGTATTAGCTTTACCGCACTATCATTTCCGACAGATGCTAATGCAGCATCAACTACTAAAGTAGAATTGCTTGCAGGTGATTTATATTCTAAAACGCAGTACGTAGATGTCCATTATCCAAAGGGAAAATCACCAGCACAAACCTATTCATATGATCAGAACGGATATAAAGGGATATTAACTCTTTATTCGACTAAAGTAACGGATTTTGGTGGAATTATGGCAACTTACAAGGGGACAGTAACTTGTAAGGCTCCATGCATGATGAAAAAGTAATACTTCATAGTTACATAGACTTAGCCATATGTACCTATTTTTACACATATCTCGGCTGTATCCCATGCCCATCAACTTAAGTAAACAAATCCAACCCAAAACGAGAAAATTGATATCTCCAGGTGAGAATGTACAATTTACTCGTTTTGGGAGCGTTATAAAATTTTTAAGCTGATGGATGTGGCGAACCCCACATCCATCAGCTTAAAAATTCAAAAATAAGAACTTTGATTTGTCTTGCAATCCAATGATACCTAGCCTTTTATGACAGTCATGTTCCTCAGATCATATGTCTCCACCATTCTGGACTTAATTCCTAGGGAATATATGTATGCTAGTTGTGCTCAAGAAAAAACATAGTATGTCGTCCCTACTTTATAAATAATTTAACAGTTTCTGCACTTTATTCCATGTTTTTCATAAATTCGAAGTCTTCCGAACTTTGAATATCCTCACCAATGACCATAATTATGAGGAGTCTAAATTTTGAAGAAAACAACAAAAATAGTGTAAATAAGAGCTACATACTATTTTTGTTGTTTTCTTTTTTAATCTGTATAAATTTTTTAATTACTACAAGCATTTAATGTATTACACTTTTTTCGTCCTTTAATTTCCGCCGGCTGGGCACCAAGCCAATAAGTGGGAAAAGCAGTCCCTTCAGTAACACTCCCATCACGATGCATGTAATAACGCTCATCATGGTTAGCTTTAAAGTTTCCTTCAAGTGCAAGTTCCACCCACTCTGCACCAAAACGAAAAATTTCTGCAGCTACTCCACCAAGTGGGTGAAATTCATTCTCATAGACGCGTATCTCCTTTGGTGCTTCTACAAACTCATAAAGACTTAATGCTTCTTCCAAACGGGTAAGTTCATCAAATTCTCCTATTCCCATGAAGACTGGACAAGTAATCTTTGGTGCCAATTTCCACAAATTCATCTGGCTACTCAATTCGTTTTCAAAAGCAACTTCATCAGTGTAACCAGACATGTACATAAAATT
This sequence comes from Bacillus sp. GMs2/2, assembly GCF_050172095.1. Taxonomy (NCBI): domain Bacteria; kingdom Bacillati; phylum Bacillota; class Bacilli; order Caryophanales; family Bacillaceae; genus Bacillus; species Bacillus sp. GMs2/2. The sequence goes on along the minus strand of NZ_JBNLYE010000266.1, from coordinate 3,549 downwards.
TGCTTTGAAACTCGGCTGCGCTCTGTTAAAGATGGTATCAAATTCACCATATACACCTTCAAAAGTCGCTATAGCGTTTATACGATTATCACTCGCAGCAGCTCGCATCCCCCAATACCCGCTCATACTGATACCAAAAAATCCAATACACTTTGGATCAACCTCAGGCCGTTTTGATAGAAAATCGATATAACAACTAACGGCGCGTTCGTAATTAGTCAAATCAACTTTTAGACCTCCAGATACAGATTCGCCTTGCCCCGGTCCTTCAATTGATAGAGCTACGATACCACGAGACGTATAATAACGTTGCGCAATCTGTATATAGTCTTCCTTAATCATATCCATACCTGGACCTAATATTACTGCTGGTGCATTATGAACTTCACCTGAGGGCAAATGAAGGAGTGCATATATCTGTTTGCCTTCAAATTCTAGTACTATACGTTGTACCGTTCCTCCTCCAAGTGATGAAATAGCTGCCACACATTCATTACAACGCTCTCGAAATGCCAATTTTCGTGGATCATCATTAAAATATGAGTATTGTGCACGTCCCCACATAACAGCAGCTCGCTGATATAGATCACGAGCAGTAACAGTGAATCCCTTTTGTTCATAATGTTTTGCACGTTCTTGAGCCTGAGAAGCAACCGTGGCCCATGCTTTTGGTATCATTGCTCCACTCTTTACTTGAGAAAAAACTTTATCAAAATCAGTGTGGTCGTGCCCTAACTGTTCCATAGTTGCCTTTGCTTCAGGATGCAAAGCATCAAACCCACCAAGTGAAAGAGCTATATCTAAAGCCCATCCTTGAGATTGTGAACGTTGAGTCATAATAATCATCCTTTTTATTTTAATTAAGTACTTAATGATTCAGTACTTAATTAAAATAATGAAGTATAATATGTACTTTTGTCAAGACTACGAGCCAAGTCTTTTTATTATTTTATTGATGACTTAAGGTGAGCATATATAATATTGCTTGGAAAATGAATAGCCAGTCTCTACTTAATTTGACTCTACTCTTTTTCATATGTTAATGTTAACTTCATATAATTAAGTACTTAGTTAATGAGAAAATGGTGATGTTATGACAAATTCTTCAAATAAGTTAACTGCGATAGACGAACTTAGTCAGGCTATATATAGTCTAACTGCAGCCGATGGACGTTTAAGAGGGCGAGCTACTCGTACATTAGGGGCAGTTTCAATGGTCCATGCTCGAACCCTTAAAGTATTAGCTGAAGAAGGCGAATTGTCAGTCAAAGAATTAGCTGATCGAGCAGAAACTACCGCCGCTGGTATTACTCAATTAATCAATGGATTACAACAGGCTGGTTACGTTGAGCGTGTTCGTTCAAATAACGACCGGAGAGTTGTCAACGTTCAACTTACGCCTAGTGGTTTAAATTGTCACTTAGAAAGAGAGAAAAAACTAAAACATATTCTTAATGCGAACCTTTCAGATTTTGATGCAGAGCAAATCGAGAAATCCTCTGAAATAATTAGATGTCTAGTTCATGTGCTTGACCAACTATAATAGTATTCTAAAGCTTTCTTGAGTTTTTAGAACTAACACATCGCTATTATGCTAAAATTTTATAGTAACCCCAGAACGAAATCTTATGTTAACTTGTAACAATAAAGCTCATTTTTTCGTTTTGGGGTATTTCAAAATATGAGCTGGATGGGCATGTATGGTGACCTCTACTTAATTATTAGAAAAACATTAGTTTTTAATTGTATACACGCTAATTATGTTGATTTTCCGATGCCCCCATCATAATGAATTTCCTCTTTTTATCAGTATTGGTAGGTAAAGAGAGGGCTAGGCACAAAAACAGGTTGTGGAGAAAGTCTTCTTCACAACCTGAGAGTAAGTTATATATCCAAATATGACCTGTTCTTTTAACTATTAAGTCTTTTATAATCTGTTATAGTCGATATAACTAGAGTCATAATAAATCCACTGCCCTGTTCCAATTCTTAGCCAGCCGTTCTTTTCTTCATATACTGTAACTTTTTCGCCTTTACTTGTCTTTCTAACAATAGAATAGTTTGTCCCTGATCCGCTTCGAACATTTACCCCAATACCATTAATTTGAGCCGTTCCAATTACCTTTTCAACACTACCATTTTCAATTACTTGTAGCATATTTAGAATGAATGTTGCTGTCTCACCACGAGTTGTTGTTCCCTTAGGGTCGTATTGATTGTCACCCTTACCTTTTACAATACCTAGGCCATACAGTCTTTGTACGTCTTCTTTATAAATAATTTGGTCTTTGTCTGAGAATGGTAGGTTTACAACTGGTCCCCATATACCTTTATACTGTAAAGCCTTGTTTACAATAATTGCTGATTCTTCTCTTGTAATAGGTGTGTTTGGGTCAAAATAACCATCTCCTCTACCTTGAATGATACCTGCACTTGCAGTACGTTTAATACCATCTCGTAAAGTTGAATTTGCATCGTTTAGGTCTCTAAATGAAGCATCTCCAGCTGGCAGGTTTAGAGATTTAGAGATTAATTGAGCAAATTCGGCTCTTGTTATCGCTCTATTGGGTGCGAAAACTCCGTTTCCTTCCCCTATCATAATACCCCTTCTATTTAACTCTCGAATAGCTTCTTCATACCAACCTCCTGTAATGTCATCTTTTGGTTGATAAAGATTATTATAATACCCCTCAACGCTATTTACGAATACATCCCATTGCCCATTATTAATCATGTTGGCAGGGCATATTTTACCGCTCCATTTTTGATGTTTTACAATGTTATTTAACGGTACACCAGTTTCTTTCATTAAATAAGCTACAAGTTTCTTAGCGTTATCTACCGCTTTACTGTAGTTTCCGTCACTATTAACTGCGATTTCAATTGCAATAGATTCTCTATTACCTGGACCATCACCGTCTCCTGCGTGCCATCCGTTCTCGTTTAATGGTAGATGTTGATAAATCTCTTTATCGTCTACTGTAAAATGCCACGATGCAGCTCGATCTGTGTTCCCTACTGCTTGGTTATATAGGTATTGAGCGTGGTTTCTAGCACCTGCTCCTACACTTGTATTATCAGTCTCATGAATTGTAATATACTTTGGACTCATATAGTTTTGAGGACGAATATTATCGTTACCTGCTGGAACAATCCATTCCGTGAATGGAACACCATTTATTGTACTAGAGGTGCTAGGTGATATGGGAGACAGACTACGTTTTGTTCTGTTTGAATTGTTAGGAACAGTTAGTGTACCTGTTTCTTCATGAATACCTTCTGAACGTTGAAGACTATCTACTTTCTTATTGTCGACAGTACCTCCACCACGTCCGTCTACCTCTTCAAAACTAGCTTCAATACTTTTTAAAGCCTGTTCATCTGATGTTGTTTTACTTTGTTCCTGAACGCTTGTAGGTTGCTTATTGTTTACTAATTGTTGTTGCTCTGCAAACGATACCAATGGTGAAGATAATACCGTTAATCCTGCCGTGAATGCTACTACTTTTTTATTAAATTTAATATTCATTTTGAATTTGGTATATCTCA
>NZ_JBNLYE010000265.1:0-5769 GCF_050172095.1 Bacillus sp. GMs2/2 | reverse complement strand
GTTATAAATCTAATTGCCAAGCTTATACGTAATATCATAATCATGAATAGTTAGGGAAAAGATAAAATAAGGTAATCAATTACATATCTTTATCCCAGGCGATTAGTTGCTATTTCCTCTTTATTAAATGGGATATGTTATTTCATGCTTTTTTGAAAGGGTGTTTTAAATGGAAAAAAAAGTATCTGCCATTCCTCAGCCGAAAACATATGGACCGCTGGGTAATCTCCCATTAATCGATAAAGATAAACCGACCCTATCCTTTATCAAGATAGCGGAAGAGTATGGTCCCATTTTTCAAATTCAAACTTTAAGTGATACCATTATTGTCGTTTCCGGACATGAACTGGTAGCAGAAGTCTGTGACGAAACACGGTTCGATAAAAGTATAGAGGGTGCTTTAGCAAAAGTTCGCGCCTTTGCTGGAGACGGATTATTTACAAGCGAGACTCACGAGCCTAACTGGAAAAAAGCTCATAATATTTTGATGCCTACATTTAGCCAACGGGCAATGAAAGATTACCATGCTATGATGGTTGATATTGCTGTACAACTCGTTCAAAAATGGGCACGGCTTAATCCGAATGAAAACGTGGATGTTCCGGAGGATATGACTCGTCTTACGTTAGATACAATTGGTCTATGTGGTTTTAATTACCGATTTAATAGCTTTTATCGTGAGACCCCTCATCCTTTTATTACTAGCATGACCCGTGCTCTAGATGAGGCGATGCACCAATTGCAGCGGCTGGATATAGAAGACAAACTTATGTGGAGAACGAAACGTCAATTTCAGCATGATATCCAATCTATGTTTTCTTTAGTAGATAATATTATTGCTGAACGTAAAAGTAGTGTAGATCAGGAAGAAAATGATTTACTTTCCCGTATGTTAAATGTGTCAGATCCGGAAACTGGTGAAAAATTAGATGATGAAAACATTCGTTTCCAAATTATCACTTTTTTAATAGCTGGGCATGAGACAACAAGTGGATTGTTATCTTTTGCAATTTACTTTTTATTAAAGAATCCGGATAAATTGAAAAAAGCCTATGAAGAAGTAGACCGTGTTTTGACAGATCCTACTCCAACATACCAACAAGTTATGAAACTGAAGTATATACGGATGATTTTAAATGAATCACTGCGTCTATGGCCTACCGCTCCAGCATTCAGTCTCTATGCAAAAGAAGATACAGTGATTGGCGGGAAATACCCAATTAAGAAAGGAGAAGATCGTATTTCTGTTCTTATTCCACAGCTACATAGGGATAAAGATGCATGGGGAGACAATGTGGAAGAATTCCAACCTGAACGATTTGAAGAGCTGGATAAGGTTCCTCATCATGCTTATAAGCCATTTGGAAATGGCCAGAGAGCATGTATCGGTATGCAATTTGCACTTCATGAAGCCACTCTTGTAATGGGAATGCTTCTTCAACATTTTGAATTAATTGATTATCAAAACTATCAGCTGGACGTAAAACAAACATTAACGCTAAAGCCCGGTGATTTTAAGATTAGGATTCTACCCCGAAAACAAACTATTAGCCATCCTACTGCTCTTGCACCTACAGAGGACAAGCTGAAAAACGATGAAATTAAGCAGCACGTTCAGAAGACACCTTCTATTATTGGGGCCGATAATCTTTCACTTCTTGTTCTGTATGGCTCGGATACAGGGGTAGCAGAAGGTATTGCAAGAGAATTAGCGGATACAGCTAGTTTAGAAGGGGTTCAAACGGAAGTGGTAGCTCTTAACGATCGAATTGGAAGTTTGCCAAAAGAAGGAGCGGTACTTATTGTGACTTCTTCTTATAATGGAAAACCACCAAGTAATGCAGGGCAGTTTGTGCAATGGTTGGAGGAACTAAAACCGGATGAGCTAAAAGGTGTTCAATACGCAGTTTTTGGTTGTGGAGATCATAATTGGGCTAGTACCTATCAACGGATTCCAAGATACATTGATGAGCAGATGGCTCAAAAAGGAGCAACAAGATTTTCTAAACGCGGAGAAGCAGATGCAAGTGGTGATTTCGAGGAACAGCTTGAGCAATGGAAACAAAGTATGTGGTCTGATGCAATGAAGGCATTTGGATTGGAACTCAACAAAAATATGGAAAAAGAGCGCAGTACTTTGAGTTTGCAATTTGTCAGTCGTCTTGGAGGATCTCCTCTTGCACGAACATATGAAGCAGTTTATGCATCTATACTAGAAAATCGTGAACTCCAATCATCCAGTAGTGATAGAAGTACACGACATATCGAGGTATCCTTGCCAGAAGGCGCTACATATAAAGAAGGAGACCACCTTGGAGTGTTGCCAGTTAATAGCGAGAAAAATATCAACCGAATTTTAAAACGTTTTGGATTAAATGGGAAGGATCAAGTTATACTGAGTGCAAGTGGACGAAGTATAAATCACATACCTTTAGACAGTCCTGTTAGTTTATTGGACCTTCTTAGTTATAGTGTTGAAGTTCAAGAAGCAGCCACTCGAGCACAAATACGAGAAATGGTAACATTCACAGCATGTCCTCCTCATAAAAAAGAATTGGAAGCATTATTAGAAGAAGGAGTTTACCATGAACAAATACTAAAGAAACGGATTTCAATGTTGGACCTTCTTGAAAAGTATGAGGCTTGTGAAATCCGATTTGAACGCTTTTTAGAACTTCTTCCTGCGCTCAAACCGCGTTACTATTCTATTTCAAGCTCTCCACTCGTTGCACACAATCGTCTGAGCATTACGGTCGGTGTTGTTAATGCGCCTGCATGGAGTGGGGAAGGGACATATGAAGGAGTCGCTTCTAATTACTTAGCTCAGCGTCATAATAAAGATGAGATTATCTGTTTCATTCGAACGCCACAATCAAACTTTGAATTACCTAAAGATCCAGAAACACCAATTATTATGGTTGGGCCAGGTACTGGAATTGCACCATTCCGTGGATTCTTGCAAGCGCGTCGTGTTCAAAAGCAAAAAGGTATTAACTTAGGAGAAGCACATCTATATTTTGGTTGTCGTCATCCTGAAAAAGATTATCTTTATCGTACAGAACTAGAAAATGATGAAAGAGATGGATTAATCTCTTTACACACAGCTTTTTCTCGTCTAGAGGGACATCCAAAAACATATGTACAGCATTTAATAAAACAAGATAGAATCAATTTAATTTCGTTATTAGATAATGGAGCTCATCTTTATATATGTGGTGATGGAAGTAAAATGGCTCCGGATGTAGAAGATACCCTTTGTCAAGCATATCAAGAAATTCATGAAGTCAGTGAACAAGAAGCAAGAAATTGGTTGGATCGTGTGCAAGATGAAGGGCGATATGGAAAAGATGTTTGGGCTGGTATATGAATGTTTCTTAATTAGTTACGTATTAACTAATGAATTTCTTTCGAATAAATTTCACTTTATTAGTATAGTGTATTTAGATGAATAGTGATTAACCGGACTATTTAGTATCTACTAAATAAAAAACAGGACCTGATATTCATCTATCAGGTCCTGTTTCACATAGACATTATACATCGATATTTTCCACACATTATCAATGTTTGTAATGTAGTTAGTCTTGTGGGTCAGCAATAAAATCAGATATTATTTTTTCGATATCGAAAGGAGTAATCCCTTTATCCAAAGAAAAAATGCTTTCTGCTTCTTCGATTTCTTGAACGAGTTCACCTCTAGCTTCAATATGTAATCGGAACAAGTCATATAAATTCGGTTTAACTAAATTAGTTAAAGCCTTTCCAACTAGTATCATACCTTTTTGATTAGCCTCGATGGTATTATCATAAGTTAGATCTCTTGTAAGAGACAAATCTGTCCAAATCAATTTTCGTTCCTTTAAGTCTAAAATAACTGGAATAGAGATTTGGGTGTCGGCAGTAATATCCACTTTATCTTGAACAGTAGAAGGTTCAAATACTTCACCTGAACCAGGATATTGACGAACCATCCAACCAGTAAAGCATTCTGGTAAATCTTTATATGGTTGGTCTGTGTAAGAAAGCAAAGTCATAACTACATAGCGTCCACCATATTTCAGCACAGACGGAATATCGAAATCAATGAATTCAGATGCTCCCTTTGGTGCAGAAGTAATATCTCCGCTATGGTAAGCTTTGAAATTTTTTGAACGTAAGTTCGTGAAGGATACATGTTCTTTGTATTGCCAATCTTCGTCGTACATTGCAGCAGACAAATCAATGTCAACACGTCCTGTATGTTGTCCATTCACATAGCCTTCTTTCCACCATAGGAAAAAACGAATCGTATCTCCTTCTGGCAAATCTACTTTACTTCCTCGAGATAATGTGCGAAGCGCTTTGCTGGCTGAACGTTGAGAGAAGGGAACTAAGTGATTTTTTAACTGTTCATCCAAAAATACTTTTCCGAGACTTGGAAGTTCTGCGAAGCGATTTTTTAAAGTATCTTCACACATTTTTACAATCATTAAACAAATATCCTCTGAGATAAATGGAAGTGTATTTTCGATACCTATAGCTTTTGCTACATTTCCCTTTGGAAAAAAGGTACGAAATTCATTTTTATCATTTCGATGCTTAAAATGAGCTGTGAGTTGAAGTAATACAGGAGTAGAAACGTTTCCTATTATACTTAGAAAATCTTCGAGAATATTGAAAACATCTGTTGACTTATCACTACATAAACGGATTAAATGATCCAAGCGTCTGGCAAATTCCCCCGGGCGAGTTTTTAAAAGATTTTTTGCTGTCATGATATCACGATTCAACAAAGCTGCTTCTATTTTTCCATTAAATGTTTCAACTTTAATGTTGTTGCGAAGAATCTCAAATGCTCGGTGGGTTTTTGGGAAACGAGTATGATATTCTGCTGGATGAAGAATTTCACCTAAACGAATCCAACGTTTTTTGTATCGAAGCATATCTTCGGTAATGTTTCCGCATTGCTCTAACAATCCTAAAAGGAAGCGTCTTTCTGCTCGGTTAAACTTCTTGAATCGGACGGAGGATGCTAAACTCACATCGCCTTCAGATAAAGCAACTGCAAGGCGAAGAACATCAGTTGCTGTTTTAAAATACTTTGCAGCAGCATCGGCTGATATTTTTCTGTTTATTAATAAAACCCCAATTATAAAAGACATATTTTCCTTATGAGGAATTACATTAGGTAGAAAACAGGAAACATTTTCAGTGTGTGTAATAGCCCATTCTACATCCGTCTTATCAGTTGAGGAAATAGAGCTGTTTGCACTAATCAATTGAGAAATCATTTGATTGAAATCTTCTTCACTTCCTAAGTCAATAACTTTCAAATCAACTCTATCTAAAAGAGGGAGTCGTTCTTCTACTTTTGATACAGGTAGGCGCAACGTCACATAATGAATAATGGCATTAATGTATAAATCAGCGTCACTTAAATCCATCATTTGTTGCGGAAAGTTTGGATACATAGGAGTAAACTGAATATGTGCTCCAACCATTTCTTTTAAATGTTTTACCAACTCTTTGTAAAACGATGTGAATGCATCAACCGAAAGTGTTTGCAACTCTTCTATTAAAGGCTCGGAAAAAGTAAATCCTAAATTTTCCAAGTTTTTCAAAACAGTGGCTAAATAAATGTTCGGTAGTTTATTTTCTTCTCTTTTTATAATTACTTTCAAACTTCTTCTTATGTAAATAGAATTTTTCATGAGAACGCCAGCTATTCACGCCTTATAAAAGAGGGGAATAGTCTGACTGTCCTCCTTTCAGTGGTAGATTTTTATTTTT
>NZ_JBNLYE010000264.1:0-5813 GCF_050172095.1 Bacillus sp. GMs2/2 | reverse complement strand
AGAATTGGGTTCAATTTAGAATTGCAAGACCAACAGATAAATTTGAAGAAGTGATCAGTTTTTATGAAACAGGATTAGGACTAAAACGTATAGGGGAATTTCACAATCATGAAGGATATGACGGGGTTATGTTTGGATTACCAGATGAAGAGTATCATTTGGAGTTTACTACACATGTTAATGGAAGTCCATGTCCGGCACCGACAAAAGATAATTTACTAGTTTTTTATATGCCTAATAAAGATGAAATTGAAAAGATAGTGAATCGATTAAGTAATATGGGCTATCATGAGGTGGAACCAGAAAACCCGTATTGGATAGAGAAAGGAACCACAATAGAGGATCCAGATGGTTGGAGAATTGTGCTTATGAATGCATCTGAATAAGGAAACTATTTTCATATGAAATAGAGTGTAGCAAAATGATTTAGACATAAATCCCTACAGCGTTTGTAGGGATTTTTATATAAGAAAATCTTATTGAGAGAATTATTAAAATGTAGAAAGTATTTTGGTTAAGAATAAATGTAATCAATATCATTTATGCAGGAGGTATAGAAGTATGACATTAAAACATTTGTATGAGTTTTCTAAAAATGTCGGGAATACACCTCTCATTAAATTAGAATGCGAAGAAACGAAGAACCTTTCTATCTATGCTAAATGTGAATGGCATAACCCTACAGGATCAATTAAGGATAGGGCAGCACTTGGAATGATTAATAAATATTTACAAGAAGCGGACGAAAAACAAAATATTTTATTCTACGGAAAATTGTTACCATCAAAAAACTGTATGTTTAACATGTACAGTTTTTTGATGGTGTAGCTGTGCGATGTTTAGAAATTTCACATACCGTACTTTCAAAATAAATATAGGAAAACCAAAAAGTAATGTAGAATATATCGTACATACATATATACAGTCAACATAAAAGATAAAGAGGTGGGTATATGTTACTTGAGGAAGTAATGCAGCAATTAGAGGAATATGGAACAGAACAAAATCGAAAAACGTATAAAAACCACGGAGCGAAAGAGCCGTTATTTGGAGTTAGTTTTGCGAATTTAAAATTGTTAAAAAAGAAGATAAAAAAAGATCATGATTTAGCAGTTGGATTGTGGGAAACGAAAAATATGGACGCAATGACTTTAGCAACTTATATTTTAGACCCGAAAAAAATAACGACAGAACAGCTTAATAGTTGGATTCAGGATGTTGATTATTACTGTTTGATGGATGTTCTTATGAACTCTATATGTACTTCGCCAATTGCAATAGAAAGAATGGAAGAGTGGACAAAGTCTAATGATGAATGGATTGGAAGAGCTGGCTGGTCTTTATTAGCAAATATAGCGATTAAAAATAAAACGTTACATGATGATTTCTTCTCTCCGTACTTAGAAGAGATTAAAGAAAATATACATAATGAAAAAAATAGAAAAAAAGAAGCGATGAATAGTGCTTTAATCGCAATAGGAATTCGTAATGAAGACTTAGAGCGACAAGCGATTGAAATTGCACGTGAAATTGGAAAAGTAGAGGTTGATCACGGTGCAACGTCATGTAAAACACCAGATGCAGAAAGCTATATAAAAAAAGCGAGAGAAAGAGCTGAAAAAAAGAAAGTGAAATAAGAAAAGAGGATCGGTTATGAAAGCAATTGACGCAGCACAAAACATAATTACATTACAATTTTCTAATTGTGATGTAGCTTTACTCGGCGGAAGCGTTGCACGAGGAGAAGCGACGAAAACATCTGACCTTGATATTGTAATAGTTGACCAAAGTTTAACTTCTTGCTATAGGGAATCTTTCTATAGTAATGGATGGCCTGTTGAGGTGTTTGTTCATAATTTTGAAACATATAAAACCTTTTTCAAAATGGATTGTGATCGAGGGAGACCGTCGTTACCACAATTAGTTTCAGAAGGGATTGCATTAAAAGGGGAAAAGGAAATTATTGAGAAATTAAAAAAAGAAGCGAATGATTTACTACATAAAGGACCAGCTAAATGGACCGAAGAAACGATTAAGCAGAAGCGATATTTTATTACGGATACTTTAGATGACTTTATTGGTGCAACAAAAAGAGAAGAAGAATTGTTTATCGCTAATTTATTAGCGGATTTAGTACATGAATATGTATTAAGAGTAAATGGTAAGTGGCTTGGGAGTTCAAAATGGTTTATTAGAGTGCTAAGAAGATATGATGAGCAATATGCAAACAAATTTGTAGTCGCTTTTGATCATTTTTATAAAACGGGAGAGAAAAATGAATTAATTCATTTTATAGAAAAGACGTTAGAACAGTATGGTGGAAGAGTGTTCGAAGGATTTTCTATTGGTAAATAAAAAGGGGAGAGAAAAATGAATGTACCATATGTTCAATTAAGAGAATTGACACTAGATGATGTAGAAGATCGCTATCAATGGTCATTAGATAGAGATGTAACAAAGCATTTAGTCGTACCAGATCAATATCCTCCGTTCACTCGTGGAGATACGAGAAACTGGATTGAAGCTTGTATAAGCCGAAAAAATGGTTATGAACAAAGGGCAATCGTTACTGAGGCAGGTATACATATTGGATGGGTAGACCTTAAAAATTTTGATAAAACAAATAAAAATGCTGAACTAGGAATTGCGATTGGAAATAAAGACTATTGGGGTAAAGGATTTGGAATGGCAGCTCTAAACAGCATGTTACAAATAGGTTTTTCTCAGTTTGAATTGGAGAAAATTTGGTTACGTGTAGATGAAGATAATATAAAAGCTAAAAAGAGTTATGAAAGTGCCGGATTTGTATGCGAAGGGTTAATGAGAAATGATCGATTGAGACAGGGGAAGTTCATTCATCGCAATCGTTACAGTATATTAAAAGAAGAGTATGAATCAAAAAAAGTAGCCTATAAAAATATTATGTAAATTAAAAAGGGGAAGATAAAATGATTCGATTACTTACAAAAGCGGATGCAAAACAATATTGGGAGTTACGTTTACAAGCATTACAAGTAAATCCAGAAGCATTTATAACGACTTATGAAGAAGCAGTACGTCAAGAAAATCCTCTTGAACGAGTTGCTAGTAATCTTTCATCCAATAGTAGTTTTGCATTTGGTGCTTTTAATAATGAAAATCGTTTAGTTGGGGTTGTTACTTTATTAACAGAAGAAAAAGACGCATATAAGCATAAAGGACATATCGTTGCAATGTATGTAGATACTGAAAATCGAAGAAGTGGTCTTGCATGTGATTTAATACGTAAAGCAATTGAAAGGGCAAAAGAGATGAAGCTAGAGCAATTGAATTTAGGGGTTGTGTCAACGAACGAACCAGCCAAACGATTATATGAATCAATGGGATTTAAAACATACGGAATTGAAAAAAGGGCTATAAAAATGAATGGTGTGTATAGTGATGATGAACATATGGTGTTGTTCTTTTAAGAGAGGAAGTTTTGTATGAAAGATCTCTATTTAGAAAGAAATATGGACCCTCAAGTAGCGATTTTGTATGCGACGGTTGCTGATACGTTTAATAGATTGCAAAGGTTAGTCGAAGGTACTGAAGAGAACGAACTATCCTATAAAGGGTCTGAAAATAATGAAAATAGTATTGGGCAGTTACTTCAGCATTTAGCAGTTGTTGATTTACATTGGGTGTATCGTTTCAAGGGAGAAGATGTTCCGCCAGCATTTGAAAATAAATATGGTCCTATGTTAAATGAAGTAGGAGAATTACCAAGTTTAAGAAAAAACACATTGCAAGAGTTAATGCAAGATTATGAAGCAGTGCAAAAATTGTTTTATGAAGAATGTATGACACTAACAGAAACTGATTTAATGCGGGAAGTTTTGTATGAAAAAGGGGAAACTGCGACAATAAGATGGGGAATATGGCATATAGCAGATCATAATCGGTATCATCAAGCCCATATAAATCGATTGAAGAAATTATACAGAGAATATAAACTACATATTCTTTAATTTTTGAATGAACGAACGCCCCTAAATAATAATTAAAGGAGGCGTTTGTTTTTATTCGTTCGCTTTTCTTCCCAAGCTATCATTAAATTTTTATGATAACCTTTTGGTTTCTCAATAGAAAACCAGTAAATTGAATGTGCAATAGTTGGTAGCCATCTTTTATAGCGGATGTGTATATTTTCATGGTGAGTATAGTGGGTCGAGATTAAAGTAGATTTTGACCCTTGAAAATTTTGATATGTAATGGCCTCGATTTCATACCAATGCACTTTATTCCCATGTAAATCTACTACAATTCCTTCATCATCCCAAAGTGAAATGTAAGTTTGTATGTAGATTTTTCATCGCGTATACTAAAATATATGTCATAGAGATTAAAAATTAAATACAAGGGGTTTTACAATGAAAGCAATTGTTATAGGGATATTGGCATCCTTTTTCTTTGCCTTTACTTTTGTTTTAAACAGGGCAATGGACTTAGAAGGTGGAAGCTGGATTTGGAGTGCATCATTACGGTATTATTTTATGGTTCCAATGCTATTACTTATTGTTATGTATAGAGGGAACTTAAAGCAACTCTTTCAATATATGAAAAACAATCCGAAAGAATGGTTAGTGTGGAGTATCGTTGGATTTGGTCTCTTTTATGCACCGCTTAGTTTTGCTGGAGCGTTCGGACCAGGTTGGCTTGTTGCATCAACATGGCAAATTACAATCGTTGCAGGGATTTTGTTAACACCATTTTTTGCGGTGGATCCACTACATAAAAAACTTCCGATGAAGGAATTAGTTATGTCGGGCATTATTTTATTCGGTGTTGTTCTTATGCAAGTAGAACATGCTTCTTCATTAGGTATTCGTGAAACCGTTTTATGTGTAGTTCCTGTACTTATTGCAGCATTTGCGTATCCTCTTGGAAATAGAAAAATGATGCAAGTTTGTAAAGGGGAATTAGATGTATTTCAGCGAGTACTTGGTATGACATTAGCAAGTTTACCATTTTGGTTTTTATTATCTGGTTACGAAGTATCAACAGGTGGATTACCGTCAAGTAGCCAAGTTTTTCAATGTTTTATTGTAGCAGTTAGCTCTGGGTTAATCGCGACAGTATTATTTTTCTTTGCAACAGATCTTGTGAAAGATGATCCGCAAAAATTAGCAACAGTGGAAGCGACGCAGTCTGGTGAAGTTTTATTTGCGCTAGTAGGAGAGCTGATCTGGTTATCTGCACCAATTCCGTCATCATTATCTTGGATTGGTATGAGTCTCGTTATTATTGGAATGATACTTCATAGTTATGTGGCTGTCGTTGTAAAAAAAGAAGAAAAAATAACGGCGTAATGAGATTAGCTCTTTTTATTAAGAGCTAGTCTTTTTTCATAGAAAGGGATGAAAGTATGAATATACATCGCGTTGAACAAATTGAAAAAGATTCAATATTAAATGTGCTACAATATGCCGTCGGTCGAAATGAAATAAGCTTAAAGAAGGCAATAATATTTTATCAAAGTAATAAAGGGACTTTGTACAAATATGAAGAAAAAGCTTGTCTAGGTATTGAAATAATCGGAGAAACTAAAGCACGAATATGTCATATAGCAGTGGCGCCAAATTATCGTCAAAAAGGAATTGCACTACAAATGATTAAAGAGATTGTAAGAGTATACCAATTGACTTATATAGAAGCGGAGACAGACGATGGGGCGGTAGAATTTTATAAAAGAATTGGTTTTCAAGTTAAAAGTTTAGGAGAAAAATATCCAGGGATAGAAAGATTTCATTGTTACATGGAAAAATAGCATGAAAATATATAATTGTACATAT
>NZ_JBNLYE010000263.1:0-5826 GCF_050172095.1 Bacillus sp. GMs2/2 | reverse complement strand
TTTCACATTGAAATTTCTTCAAAATATGTTGGATCATGTATTGTAATTTTTTTATCTAAAATTGTAACAATGCTATCATTTTTTAATTGTTTTAATACGCTGCTAACTGTCTCTCGAGATGTTCCAGATATTTTGGATATTTCAATTGTTGTAAGTGGACATGAAATTACAATCTTTTCCCCACTCTGTTCTCCTAAATCCTGCATTAAATAATTTAACGTTTGGATAACACGATCTTGTGCATTAGGAATTGTAATATTTTGCACTCGATTTTCGTTCAATTTTAATATAGATGATAATTGCTGAACAACGTACATCAATTGCGTTCTGCTGGATTTTACCATATCTTCAAAGATTACCGTTGGAATATAATATACCTCCACATCCGTCATTGCTTCTGCTGTATAGTTATATCCTCTGTCTGTAAACATGCCACCATAAGGAAAAATAGAATATCGCTTTACATAGTCATCGTATAATAAGTTCCCATTTTGATTAACCCGCTCTAACTTTACAAAACCATCTAACATGAAGTAGATTCTTTCCCTTGAATCTCCTTCTAAAAATAAAAATTGACCTTTTTTATAAGTTCGCCAATAAACAAACTCTGTTAAGCCTTTCAATTTTTTTTCTGTTAAATGAGCAAATAATTCGAACTGCTTTAAGTCCTTAACTACGTTCCGTCTATTCATAAAATTCCCTCTCTCTTGCTGTATGTTGGAGCGAAAAATCAAGAAAGCGTATTCAATTTGAATTTTATCATAATTAACTTACATATTCAGATTTCATCATGAAAACTTTATGAACAATGAGTACAAAAAATATTAATAAATAAAAAGAATGAAGTTACTAACTCCATTCTTTTTTACTACTAAGTAGCGTACATAAGAATTTAAACATATATGCATACATTCTGTTTTGAAATAATAGTACCAGCTTTTTCTTCTAGTGCTTCATATACTTTTTCTAAAGACGTAATAATTGTTTTTCTTTTTGGATTTGTATTAACAAAATTAATAGCAGCTTCAATTTTTGGAAGCATGCTTCCCGCAGCGAATTGTTGTTCTTCAATATATTCTTCTAATTGATTCACTGTGACATGCTCTAATTTTTTTTGATTCGGTTGATTATAATTTACATACACATGATCAACTGCAGTTAAAATAACGAGCGTATCGGCATCTACTAATTCTGCTAATTTCTGCGCAGCGAAATCTTTATCGATAACTGCTTCAGTTCCTTTTAGCCCTTCTTCGGAATCAATTACTGGAATTCCACCTCCGCCAACAGCTATCACTATATTTCCATCTTCGACCAAAGAATTAATCACTTTATGTTCATGAATACTTACAGGCTTCGGTGATGGAACAACGCGTCTCCACCCTCTACCAGCATCTTCTTTAAACACTGCTTTTGTTTCATCCATTAATCTTCTGGCCTCTTCTTCTGTATAAAAAGGACCGATTGGTTTAGTTGGATTTTTAAATGCCTCATCTTTTTTATCCACAACAACGCGTGTTATAACCGTTGCTACGTCTTTTTTTATATTCCGTTTTTTCAATGCCTTTTCAATCGCATTTTCCATCCAATATCCAATCATTCCTTGGCTCATTGCCCCACAAGTATCTAATGGCATTGCAGGTGTCTTTTCCGTTTCTGCAGCTTTTTGCTGTAATAAAATATTCCCCACTTGTGGGCCATTTCCATGCGCAATTACTATATCCACATCATTTTCCATTATTTTCACAAGTTGTTCTGCCGTTTTTTCCAACGCTTCTTGCTGCGCTCCCGCAGTAGCTTCTCCAGACTGTATCGCATTTCCCCCTAGTGCAACTACAATTTTTCTTCGTGCCATATTCCAGCCCTCCAGTTGATTTCGCTTTCACAGCGCTTTATAAAGTAATACTGCCTGTAATTAATCCATAAATCGCAAAGAATGCTAAAGCACCAATTGCTACGGATGATGCTAATTCCACTCGAGTAAATATTTGCTTCGAACTCTTTTGCTTTTGAACATTGTAAAAAATAAAAATACCTGGCGCATATAAAGTCATTGTTAATAATAAATACTCTAAACCAGCTGCATAAACTAGCCACACGCCATAAATACTTGCTATCAAGCCAATTATTATATTTTTATTTCGATCTACTTCTTCAGAATTTAAGCTATGCTTCAGTTGATAAAATGCTGAAAAAGCATATGGGATTAAAATAGCTGAAGATGCTAAAGAGAATGCAAAGTTATACGCCTGATCAGAAACGACGAATGTTAACAAGAACATTTGTATTAAACCATTTGTTATCCATAATGAATTTACTGGAGCCTTATTTTTATTTTCTTTTGCGAACCATTTTGGAAATACTCCATCTTTAGCCGCTAAATATGGAATTTCAGAAGCGAGCAAAGTCCAACCTAACCAAGCACCTAATACAGAGATGACCAAACCTAAATTAATAAAGATAGCACCCCATTTTCCAACAACACTTTCAAATAAATAAGCCATAGCCGGATTTTTCAAACCTGCAATATCTGCTTGCTGCATAAGTCCAAGAGACAATAATGTGATTAAAATGTAAATGATGAGTGTACCAATTAAGCCAATAACGGTTGCTTTCCCTACATCACTTCTATTTTTTGCTCGACTGGATAAAACAACAGCCCCTTCTACCCCAATAAATACCCATAAAGTTACAAGCATTGTACTTTTAACTTGGCTGCCAACTGCTCCCCATGAAAAAGAACCAGTTTGCCCCCAAAATCCATCTAAGAACGTATCAATATGAAACGCGAAGATTCCTATGACAATAAATACAAATACAGGTACTAATTTTGCGATTGTAGTTACTAAATTCACAAGTGCTGCTGATTGAACTCCACGTAAAATTAACATGTGAACACACCATAATAATACGCTTGCACCAATAATGGACGCTACATTTTGCCCGCCTTCAAAGATTGGGAAGAAATATCCTAATGAAGAAAACAATAATGTACCGTAAGCTACATTTCCAAGCCAAGCAGATAGCCAGTATCCCCACGCACTATTAAACCCCATAAAATTACCAAATCCTGCTTTTGCATAGCTAAAAATACCACCATCTAAATCTGGCCGTTTTACAGTTAGATTTTGAAAAGATAATCCAAGTGCAATCATCCCAATTCCTGTTATAACCCAGCCAATAATAATGGCTCCAGCACCAGCACCTTTTGCCATATCACTCGCTAAATTAAAGGCTCCACCGCCAATCATAGACCCAACTACAAGAGCCGTTAGTGTAAACAACCCTAATTTCTTATCTTCACCCATTCCACTCACCTCTCTTAAATTGCAATAACAATACAAAAGCAATAGTGAATGATCGTGTCTAAAGGAGGAGAAAGAAGAAAGGAAGACTCCCTTTCTTCTTTACTCCATATTTCCTAAAGTAGCTGCCATAACCGCTTTAATTGTATGCATTCTATTTTCAGCTTGATCAAATACTTTTGAATGTTTACTGCGGAATACTTCGTCAGTTACCTCCATTTCTTTCAACCCATATTTCTCATAAACTTCTTCGCCATACATCGTTTCAACATCATGAAATGCAGGTAAACAATGTAAGAAAATCACGTTTTCATTCCCTGTTGCTTTAATCATTTTCATATTTACTTGATAAGGTTTCAATAACTCGACACGTTCAGCAAATTTTTCTTCTTCCCCCATAGACACCCATACATCTGTATAAATTACATCTGCATTCGCAACAGCTTCTTCCACATTACTTGTTATCATTACCTGTTCATTATATTTTTTTGCTAAATCAATTACTTCTTGTGCAGGCCATAAAGATTCCGGTGTACAAATACGTACATCCATTCCAACGATTGCTCCACCAACTAGTAAGCTATTAGCAACATTATTTCGTCCATCGCCAACGTAAACGAGCTTCACATTTTTCAATTTCCCTATATGTTCTCTAATTGTTAATAAATCTGCTAGTGTTTGTGTTGGATGCCACATATCTGTTAATCCATTCCAAACTGGCACACCAGAATTTTGTGCTAAAGATTCTACGGTTTCATGATTAAATCCACGAAACTCAATTCCGTCAAACATACGCCCTAACACTTTTGCTGTATCCTCTACAGATTCTTTTTTCCCAAGTTGAATATCACCTTTCCCTAAATATTCAGGATTTGCTCCTAAATCTGTACATGCTACTGTAAATGCACAACGTGTACGAGTAGAAGTTTTTTCAAATAAGAGCGCTACATTTTTACCTTCTAAATAATGATGCGGAATACCATTTTTCTTTTTCTCTTTTAATTCTGCTGCCAAATCTAGAAAATATAATAATTCTTCTTGTGTAAAATCTTTTTCTGCTAGAAAGCTTCTTCCTTTTAAATTTGGTCTAGTCATTAACATAATTCATCCCTACTTTCTCCGTTATTTATACTAAATATCTTTACGAACAATTGGCATACTCATGCAACGTGGACCCCCACGACCACGAGATAATTCCGAACTTAGAACCTCAATCACTTCTATACCGTGTTCCCGTAATAACGTATTAGATACATAGTTGCGATCATATGTAACAACTACACCTGGCGCGATTGCTAATGTGTTCGAGCCATCATTCCATTGTTCACGAGCAGAAGCAATTACATCTCCTCCTCCACATGGAATAAGAACTAATTCACTTAAGCCTAATACCTCTTTTAATGCTTCCATTAAAGAAGTACGATGTGTAATTTTAAGAGTTTCCTCATCTGATCCTTTTTCTAAAATATAAATATTCATATTCCCTTTTGGCCCTTGAATGGCTGGGTGAATTGTAAACTTGTCATAATCAACCATTGTAAATACTGTATCTAAATGCATAAATGCTCGACATTTTGGAATTTCTATTGCTAACACTTTCTTAATTTTATTTTGTCGGCTAAAGAGATTTTTAGCTAAACGTTCAATTGCTTTAGCTGAAGTACGAGCAGATACTCCAATCGCAATTGTTTCTTCATTTAAAATTAGCTCGTCGCCACCTTCAATTGGAAATTTATAATCACGATCTAACCAGATTGGTACATTATGTTTTGCAAATCTTGGATGATATTTAATGATGTACTCCATGAATAATGATTCACGTCTACGCGCTGGTTCTCTCATCTTATTTATCGTTAAGCCATCGCCCACGCTAGCTGCTGGATCACGAGTAAAATATAAATTAGGCATTGGATCTAAGTAAAACGGATAGTGATCTTCCATTAATTCATATAAATGTGTCTTCTTACTTGTTTCAATTTCGTTTTTCCGTACACCGCCCATAATTTTTTGAATTAATTCTTCATTTGAAAAGGAAAGTAAATATTCTTTTAAAGTTTGATGTGCAACATTTACGTCGGCCTGTCCTTCTTTTAAAATACGATCAACAAATTCTTCTCGAAGTTTTTTATCTACTAACGCCTCAGCGGCTAGTTTTTCTAAATAAAGAACTTCAACACCCCGATTGCGTAACGTTTGTGCAAAATAATCATGCTCTTTTTGAATAATTGGTAAGTATGGAATATCGTCAAATAATAATTGCTGCAAATAATCTGGCGTCAAGTTTTCCACTTCTTTACCCGGTCGTTTTAATAAAACCGTTTGTAATTCCCCAATTTCTGAAGTAACATGTATCGGATGTTTCATTTGTTGTACCTCCTTTTAAATATGTTTGATGTCTTACAAGTACATAATAAATGCTCTGCACTTTCATCTTTGTGAAAGTATCCACATTATCATTGTGAAATATTAAACAAGTTATTTTTTTAAAATCATACGAATATGTATTTTTATAACAAACTAT
>NZ_JBNLYE010000262.1:0-5854 GCF_050172095.1 Bacillus sp. GMs2/2 | reverse complement strand
AGATATAATGCCAACTAGAAATGTCTCTGTTACTAATATTCTGGATATGTTTCTTCTTCCCATACCTAAAGTCATGTATATTCCTAATTCTTTTTTACGTTTTTTAATTAAGAAATTATTTGCATACAATATTAAACCACCTAATATTACTGATACAAATACTGACACATTTGAGATAGCGTTCATTACTGTTGGCACATACTTTCTATCTGAAGCGTTAATTTCCATAAGTGCCTTTTGTGATTCTATTGAGTTAAAGCTATAAAATATACAAACAGCCAGTGTTAGTGTTAAGAAATATATCGCATAATCTTTAAAACTTTTCTTTACATTCCCAATAGCAATCTTAGAGTACATTATTATCGTCACCTCCAAGAAGGGTTATAACTTCGATAATTTTAGTGAAGAATTCTTTTCTGGAATCATTTCCTCTTACCAACTCGATAAATATTTTGCCATCATTAATAAAAAGAATTCTACGAGCATAGCTTGCTGTAAATGCATCATGAGTAACCATAAGTATTGTAGCTTTTAAATCCTTATTAAGACTTTCAAATCTTTCGAGTAATAATCTAGCTGATTTAGAATCTAACGAACCTGTTGGTTCATCTGCAAGTACTAAAGATGGATCTGTTACGATAGCTCTTGCCGAAGCAACCCTTTGTTTTTGTCCACCTGATATTTGATAAGGGTATTTGCTTAATACTTGTTCAATGTCTAAATATTTTGCAACTGCTTGTATTTTGCCATCAATTTTTGAACTTTCCTCACCTTTTATAGTTAAAGCTAGGGCAATATTTTCATAAGCAGTAAGAGTATCTAATAAATTAAAGTCCTGAAATACAAACCCTAATTCATTTTTTCTAAACTTGTCTAGTGACTTTGATTTTAACCGAGTAATGTCACTATTATTGATTATTATTTTTCCCGTCGTAACATTATCAATCGTTGATATACAGTTAAGTAATGTCGTTTTGCCACTTCCTGAGGGCCCCATTATCCCAACAAATTCTCCCTCATCTACCTTAAAACTAATATTATCTATAGCCTTTGTTACATTATCTTTATTACCATAATATTTTTCAATTTTTTCTACACTTAATATATTTCGCATTAATACTTCTCCTTTTTCATTATAAAAATTCTTTAACTCCCCTTCATTTTATATAATTTCATTAATAGTATCGGTGGAATTACATTTCATTAACATTACATTTTTGTTATATTGAGTGATACCTCTACATGTAAGTTATCAGAAATCGCGATGGTAAACGTAAGGTCTATTCGATGCCTTAACCAAATGGGCTGATAAATGTAGGGATTATCGTTTCTGGTGCAAAAATGATAAAACTTATGTAATTATAGGTTATAAAAAAACTCTAGATTTTCTATGTAACATAGAAAATCTAGAGTTTTCATTCCGAATATTGATTAAACATACTTTATCTACGTTTGGCAAACATATTAGAGCAAGAACTTTACTATTAATAAAATATCATTAATTTTCTCCCAAAAAAATATTTTAGATCAAAGGACTAATTATCCATTTCTAATCTAACCTAATCTTAAAGTTCAAATTTTATTTAGAAACCCATATCTTTTTTGTTTTTTAAGCATAATTTTAATCCTAAACCAATTACCACAACCACAATTTTGGATAAGAAAATGTCATTTTCCCTAGCAATAGAGGCATCTATTGAAATTGTTTCTTTCAGCTTTTGAATCGCATCAGCTGACATTCCGATCATCTCAGATTTATGTTCTTTTAACATTTCTGTACCATAAAATCAGGCGTATTTGGGACGTATGAGGGATAAAAATAGAATTAAGATCATAAATTGGCGTGATAAAAGAAGTGGATTCCCCACTCTTCTTTCATTTTAGTATAAGTGTTAAACAACATGTATTTACTGTTAATCCAAGACTAAAACCCTATTTCCTTCGTCTTTCAGTAAAAGTCATTCTTCTCGGTTTTATTTATTCTATCGTTGTAATTTCATTTGAATTATAAGTATGGATACCTGATTCTTCTCGCAGCGCGGTTATATACATCCCTTTCGCCACATCTTTAGCTGAAATTGGTTTATATTTTTTAAAAGCTCCTTTAAAGATAAACGGAATAATACGAGATAACTTTTCAGCCATTCGTTCGCCGAAACGAAATTCTTGTCGATTTCCTACTAATAATGATGGTCTAAAAATGTGAATACCACCAATCACTAACTTTTGCAATTCTTCTTCCATTTTTCCTTTCACTTGTGAATAAAAGAAGAATGATTTAGGATTCGCTCCCATAGAAGACACGACAAGGAAATTTTGTACCCCTTGTTTTTCAGCTAAACACGCAGCTCGTAACGTATATTCATAATCTACTTTTTTAAAATTTGCTTTTGTTTTTGCTTTTTTTATTGTTGTTCCTAAGCAACTAAAAACATCATCCACAGCAAAGAACTCTTTATATTCCTCTAATACCGAAAAATCAACTTGTTTCTGCTGTAACTTCTCATGTTGCAATTGCATTGGCTCTCTTACAAAAATAGTAACCGAATCGTAGTAATCTGATTCAAGTAATAGACGCGTTATCTCTTGTCCAACTAAACCACTTGCACCAAGTATTAACGCTGTTCGCTTATTCATATATGCATATACCTCTTATTTTACTTTTCTCTCCTTTAGTAAAATACAACCTTTAGGAGTTTCCTGCTCTTATTTTACCACAAGTAAAACACTATGCGTACGCATAGTGCTTTACTCACTCTTTTTTCTCATCTCTCTCTTGTAATTTCGTTATTGTTGTAGCGTCCCCTAAATTACTTATTAATCTTCTTAAAAAAATTAATACGAAAGATAATGGCAATACTACCGCTAATATTAATAAAATAGCTTCCATTAAGTAACCCAAGCGCTCATCCCCCTCTTTACCTCCT
Organism: Bacillus sp. GMs2/2; assembly: GCF_050172095.1. Taxonomy (NCBI): domain Bacteria; kingdom Bacillati; phylum Bacillota; class Bacilli; order Caryophanales; family Bacillaceae; genus Bacillus; species Bacillus sp. GMs2/2. Next base: position 2,927 of record NZ_JBNLYE010000262.1, on the reverse strand, counting down.
TTTCAATATATGAAAACAGCGTTGTCACATATGCATGCATTTGCAAAAATAATACACCTATATTTGACAACTTTATAACAAAAACAAATCGGAATGATTATTATTTATTGCAACTTTATTAAAGATGTATTACACTAAGTTCGCAAACTAAAACGTAATTATTCCGTTTTGTATTAAAATGATATTTTTCTTCTATAATTGGGGAAAATATATCCGTAAAAAAAGAAAAGAGGAGAACTTCATGCCTAAAAGATTGACTATATTTTCATTCTTACTTATTTTCACCTTAATTTTCGCTGGCTGCTCAAATAAAAAAGAAAGTAATGCCAAGAAAGATGGAAAGCTAACAGTTTATACAACGATTTTCCCACTTGCTGATTTCGCAAAGAAAATCGGTGGCGACTATGTAAATGTTGAAGCGATTTACCCACCGGGTGCAGATTCACATACATTTGAACCAAGTCAAAAACAAACAGTACAAGTTGCAAAAGCCGATTTATTTGTTTATAACGGCGCTGAATTAGAACCATTTGCTGAAAAAATGGAAAAAACATTACAAAAAGAAAATGTTAAAATTGTAAATGCATCTAAAGGTATTGAGCTTCGTGCTTCTACTGAAGAAGAGCATCATGATCATGGAGATGGCCATAAAGAAGATGAACATCATCACGATAAAGACCCGCATGTTTGGTTAGATCCTACTCTAGCAATGAAACAGGCAGAAAAAATTAAAAATGCACTTGTAGAATTACAACCTGAACATAAACAAGAATTCGAAAAAAACTTTGCAGCACTTCAAACTAAATTTACTGATTTAGACGATGGATTTAAGGCAGCTGTAGCGAACGCAAAAACGAAAGAAATTTTAGTTTCTCATGCTGCCTATGGTTACTGGGAACAACGATACGGCCTAAAACAAATTCCTATCGCTGGAATTTCAGCTTCTGATGAACCATCTCAAAAGCAGCTTGCTGACATTACAAAAACAGTAAAAGAACATAATCTAAAATATATTTTATTCGAAACATTCTCTACTCCAAAAGTAGCATCGGTAATTCAAAAAGAAACTGGTACAAAAGTTTTACGCTTAAATCACTTAGCTACTATTTCTGAAGATGATGCAAAAAATAATAAAGATTACTTCACTTTAATGGAAGAAAACGTAAATACATTGAAAGAAGCAACAAACTAATCCATTATACTTTCTAGGCAGCTGAATTTGTTATTCAGCTGCCTTTTTATGTATTTATGCTTGACTTGACTAAAATAACAAGTAAAATTATCCATATTAGCTTTAAAGCTATATTAATTTAGAAGGTGAGTTGGAATTATGAATCTTCACATTTGTGAAGTAACAGCAAAAAATTGGCGTTCAGTAGTTGCTTTAGACGTCGCAAAAGATCAGCAACAATTTATTGAAAGTAACGCGTTTTCTTTAGCAGAATCATTATATGAAGGAAACGGAACGTCAGTAGGTTTATATGATGGAGAAACACTTGTAGGATACGCAATGTATGGATGGTATTCAGTAAAACATAAAAGTGTCTGGCTCGATCGCTTTATGATTGACCAACAATATCAAGGAAAAGGATACGCAAAACGTTTCCTTCGCTTACTCATTCAATTCTTACAAGAAAAATTTGAATGCAAAATAATTTACTTAAGTTTACATCCAGACAACAAACTTGCAATGGGACTGTATGAATCATTTGGTTTCCGCTTAAATGGGGATATTGATGATGAAGGTCCAGTTGTAGGTGTTGTAATGGAGTTACTAATAGACGAAAATACAAGCCTGTGAAAACAGGCTTTTTATTATACATTTATCAATTTTTAGTTTCTTTCCCTTATTTAATTCTGTTTTGCAATCTAATAGAATGTTCATAAAAAATAAGCCTGCAATTTACGCAGACTTATTTCACACACTCCTCGAAATGTTCTTGGAACCACTCTTTATTAATATCTCTTCCGATAAAAACTACTTCACTTACTCGCTCTTCGCCCTCTTGCCACTCTCTATCATACGAAGCAGCAAATAACGTATGTACGCCTTGGAAAACGATACGTTTATCTACTCCGTCTATCGATAAAATTCCTTTGTAACGATATAAATATTCCCCTAGCTCTTGAACGACAGCTGACATCCACTCATTAAGCTTTTGTAAATCCAGCGGACGTTCTTCACGTAATACAAATGATTTCACACCTTCTAAGTGGTTATGTTCTTTATGAGGGTAAATTTGCAACGTATCTTTCGTTTTAAACGTTTGGATTTGTAATAAAGATGGTATATCTACCTCACAGTTAGTCGCCTCAATTAACTTTGCAGTCGGGTTAATCCCTTGAATTTCATGCAAGAGATTTTCTTTCTCATTCTCTTCAATTAAATCTAATTTATTTACTAAAACGACATCAGCAAACGCAATTTGCTCTTTTGTTTCTAATCCTTTTTCAAAATGTTTATGTATATGATAACTATCTACCACCGTTACAACACCGTTAATTTGGTAAGCAGATTGGATGACTGGATCTAAAAAGAATGTTTGAATAATCGGCCCTGGATTTGCAAGGCCAGTCGTTTCAATTACTAAACCATCAAAATCCATTTTCCCTTCTGCTTTTACGTCCAGTAATTGTTTTAAAGCGACGAGTAAATCTTCACGTACAGTACAACATAAACATCCATTTGTCATTTCCATAATTTCTTCTTCCACATTCATAATCAACTGATTATCAATGCCAATTTGCCCTATTTCATTTACAATCACTGCTAATTTCTTACCGTGATTTTCTGATAAAATACGATTTAATAAAGTCGTTTTCCCTGACCCAAGAAAACCAGTTAATATTGTTACTGGAATCATTTCGTACCTCTCCTTATACCTATATGTTTCTACATTATAGCATATGAACACTCCCCCACTTAA